>NZ_JAGUUD010000076.1:0-42327 GCF_020177535.1 Paraburkholderia sp. XV
CCCCGCACAGGGGCGACGCGTGAAGCGAGCTAACGAATCGCGGATGCCAGCGAAAACATAAATCGGCGGATGCCAGGGCAAAGTCCAGTAACACCCAACCCACGGTCGCAGACAAAGAAGAAGAAAAAGAAGAAGAAAAAATCAAAACACAACCGACACAACAATCGACAACCAAACCGCAATCATCCCAACCAGAAACATCCCCCGCGCGGAGCGCACTTTCTTATCATTCGTATCAGGCTCGACGGGACTGGTCGCCACCCACGGCACGAGCCCGAGAAACGCAAACCCAACAATCGCGAGCCCAGCAACGAACTTGTCGGCAAGCGTCCAGTCTCCTCCTTCCTGGAGACCCCAATAGCCAAGAAAGATAATACCGATCGAGAACGTCGTCGCGGAAGCCGTGCAGAGCGCTGCCACCGATCCCTGGGGAGTGGGCATGGTCCACCTCGCGTGATTCAGTGCCGTCGATTCTACTTCAGCTTCGTCGTGTTCCGGCCCCTGCGCGTCGTTACGCGGATAACCGCGCCGCCCTCGCCTCATAAGCTTTCAGATGGCTGTACGCGATACGCAGTAACGACAGCACGCCCTCCTTCTGCGCCTCGCCGCCGCGTGCAATCAGATCGCCAACGATATGATCGGCTTCGATCCGCGACTGCCCTTCGATATCCCGCAACATCGACGCAGTCAACGCCGAGCCATCCGCAAACAGAATGGTCTGCGCACGCGCATTGGACGCCTCGCCAATGGCATGACCGTTCGCCGCGGCCACCGCCTTGCATTCGGCCAATATGCCTTCGATCACACGGCGCCCGTCCGGGGTCTTCAGAATGTCGCCAATCGCGGCCCGATGCAAACAGGTGCTGGCCGCAAGCGTCGCGAGGAACACCCACTTCTCCCACATCTGCTGAAGGATGTTGTCAGACGCCGTCGAATCGAAGCCCGCACCTTCAAACGCCGACGCCACCGCCTGCACACGCTCGCTCAGTCCACCGCCGAGTTCACCGAAGCCGATCGCATGCATGTCGTTCAGATGCACGATTTCGCGCTCCCGATTCAGCGTCGCGGCAATCACGCACTGCCCGCCCAATACCTTCGTCGCGCCGAATCGCTGCTTGAGCACGTCGATATGGCGCATGCCGTTCAGCACGGGCAGAATCATCGTCGATTCGCCAACAGCGGATTCGAACGATTCAATCGCGTCGTCCAGGTTATACGCCTTGCAGCTCAACAGCACGAGATCGTAAGGCTGCGCGATCTGATTCGCGAGCACGGTCTTCACGTCGCGCAACGTCACGTCGCCGCGCGGACTTTTAATGACCAGCCCGAAGTGCCGCAGTTCTTCAGCGCGCTTTTCGCGCACCAGAAACGTGACGTCGCGGCCCGCCTGTGCAAGACGCCCGCCGAAGTACCCGCCGACAGCACCCGCGCCTACTACGAGAATTCGCATTGCTCCTCCATGGGTCCATTTGCGTGGCCTACGCCACGCGCATGCAGTATGTCGCAAATCGACGATGCCCGCAGCGGGCTTGCGTGCACCGCTGCGGGCATCAAAACGACCACGAAAACCGCGTCAGACAATTTCCAGCGCGAGCGCAATGCCCTGCCCGCCGCCGATGCACAACGTCACGATGCCGCGCTTGAGGCCATCGCGGCGCATCGAATGAATGAGGCGCGTGGTGAGCACCGCGCCCGTTGCGCCGATGGGATGGCCATGCGCAATCGCACCGCCTTCGACGTTGACGATGTCGAGCGCAAGACCCAGCTTCTGCGCGACGGCAAGCGGCACGGCAGCAAATGCCTCGTTGATCTCCACACGTTCGACGTCGCCGAGTTTCCAGCCCGCGCGTTCGAGCGCGATCTGCACGGCGGGCACCGGGCCGAGGCCGAACATGCCCGGCTCGACGGCGGCGATGCCGAACGAAACCAGACGCGCGGACGCTTCGAGGCCATGCGCCTCCGCATAGTCGCGCCCCGCGACGATCATCGCCGCCGCACCGCTGTTCAGGCCCGGCGCGTTGCCCGCCGTGATCGTGCCATCGGGGCGAAACGCGGGGCGCAGCTTCGCGAGCGTCTCAATCGTCGTGTCGGGACGCGGCTGTTCGTCGCGCGCGAACTGCACCGCGCCCTTGCGCCCCGCGATCTCGACCGCCACCAGTTCCGCATCGAACACGCCCCGCTCCTGCGCGGCGGCAAAGCGCTGCTGCGAACGCGCCGCCCATTCGTCCTGCGCGGCGCGCGTCAGTTCGGCCTTGCTCACGAGGTCTTCCGTGTGCCAGCCGGAGTGCTCGTTCGAGAACGCATCGACGAGGCCGTCGCGCAGCATGCTGTCGTGCACCTGCGCATTACCCATGCGGCTGCCCCAGCGTCCGCTTTCGAGCAGATACGGCGCACGGTCCATGTTCTCCATGCCGCCTGCGACGGCTACGTCGCCGAGTCCGAGCGCGATCTCCTGCGCCGCCGACACGATCGCCTGCGCGCCCGATCCGCACACGCGGTTCACCGTCAGCGCGGGCACCGACACGGGCACGCCGCCGCCAATCGCCGCCTGGCGCGCAGGGTTCATCTTGTTCCCCGCCTGCACGACGTTGCCCATCACCACCGACGACAACGCCTTCCCGTCGATCCCGCCGCGCCGCAGCGTCTCGCGCACGACAGCCGCGCCAAGCTGCACGGCGGGCACTTCTTTCAACGACCCGCCGAATGCGCCAATCGGCGTGCGGACGGGATGGGCAATCACAATATCGCGAGCATTCATCGCTATTCCTCAGGTTGAAGGACTACGCTTGCGTGCCTCGCGCCAACGAGGCACTTTCATTCCGCTTCATTTCGCCTTAATTAGCCGCGACATCCGTCGATGCCTTCGCCTTCGCGACATCGCTAGTAGCAGGCACGTCCCAGCCGCCGCCAAGCGACCGGTACAGCGCGACAGCCGCCTGCGCATGCTCGCGCTTCGCCTGATTCAATGATTCCGCGTCGCGCAGATACGCCTCTTGCGCATCGAGCACATCGAGGAAGCTCGACGCGCCGCCCTTGTACAGCTCGGTGGAAAGCTTCAACGCCTGACCCGACGCACCGAGCGCGCCGCCCAGCTTCTCTACCTGCGCGCCGCCGTTGACGAGATCGCTGCGCGTGTCCTCGATTTCCTTCAGCGCGTTCAGCATCGTCTGCTGCAAGCCGAGTTGCGATTCGCGCATGCGGCTCTCGTTCTGCTCGATATGCGCGGTAATGCGGCCCGCGTTGAAGATCGGGCTCGTCGCGTTCAACGCCGCGCTAAAGAGGTTGTCCGTCAAGGTCGGCATGCCGAGATACGACGACGCGAGAATGCCGTCGCTCAGGCTCAGATTGAACTTCGGATAACGGTCCGCTCGCGCGACGCCCACTTCAGCCGCACGCTGCTCGACAGTGGCGTACGCGGTACGCACATCGGGGCGGCGCAGCAGCGCTTCGGACGGCAGCGTCTGCGGCACGCTTTGCGCGGGCACGGGAATCGGATGCGCCTCGCTGAGCAGCAGGCTGTCGACGCTTTCCGGCGTGCGTCCCGAGTACACCGCAATCAGGCTCATGTCGTGCTGAATGTCCGACCGGATCTTCGGAAGCTGCGCCTGCAGATCCTGCAACTGGTTCTGCGCACGCGCCACGTCGAGTTGCGTGGAGAGCCCGTATTTCAGGCGCTGTTGCGTGAGCTTCAGCGCGCGGGCGCGGATTTCCTCGTTGTCGTTGACGATCTGCAATTGCGACTGCGCCCAGCGCAAGTCGATATACGCGGCGGCTGCGCTCGCAGCGAGCGCGAGCCGCAATTCGTTCAGCGCCGACTGACGCCCCGACACCTGCGCCTGCGCCGCCAGCACCGCAAGACGTTCGCCGCCGAATACATCGGGCTGCCACGATGCCGTCAAGCCGATGCCCGCCTGCTTCACATAGCCGAGCGGCGGCGGCGTGTTCTGCCGCTCGTACACGGCAGTCGCGCCCGCATCGAGTTGCGGCGCGAGTGCTGCGCGCTGCTGCTTCGTGACCTCCTGCGCCTGCTTCACGCGCTCGACGGCGGCCTTTACGTCGAGGTTGTCGTTGAGCACGATGTCCACGAGCTTGTGCATGGCTGGATCGCCGAATTGCGACCACCACTGGTCGGCGTCCACGCTGTCTTTCGGCGCGTCGACGCTCCATGCATCCGGGGCGACGGTCTTCACGGTCTGCGGCAAGTCCGCGTGCGTCTCAGGCTGCACCGCGCACGCGGCGAGCGTCATGGCGGCGGCAACGGCGAGCGCTTTGGCTACGATCGTTTTCATGTCGGGTCTTCCAATCATCGAATGTGTTGATGGCTTTCGCGTGGTTCGGTGCGCGGGTTCAGTGAGCGTCCGGCGGCGGCGCGGTAAGACCGAAAGGCCGCGAGAACAGCACGCTGATCAGGCCCACTGCGAAGCACAGCGAGACCGCGAGGAACGTGTCGGAGAACGTCAGCACGAGCGCTTCGCGCATCAGCAGCGAGTGCAGCGATGCAAGACCCGCCGACGCGCCGTTGAGCATGTCGCCACCGACCGCTGAGAAGTGCGCGGCCTGATTGCGCAGCATCGCTTCGATCACCGGGCGGCCAGCCGTCACGTGTTCGTCGAGCCGTTCGTAATGCAGGTTCAGGCGGTCGTTGAGCATCGTGCTGCACACGGCAATGCCGATCGCACCGCCCAGGTTACGCATCAGATTGAAGAGGCCGCTCGCCGACTTGAGCCGCGCAGGCGGCAGCGAACCGAGCGCCATCGTCACGATGGGCGGCACGCAGAACTGTTGCCCGACGCCGCGCAGCACCTGCGGAATCAGCAGTTCATGCCATCCCCACTGGTTCGTCAGCGGCACATACAGGTAACAGCCGACGCCGAAGCAGGTCAGCCCGAACACCATCAGCAGACGCATGTCGACCCGGCGTGCAAGAAACGAGTACGCCGTCAGCGCGACCAGTTGCGCGCAACCGACCGACAGCAGCGCGATACCGATCTGCAGCGAATCGAAGCCACGCACACGCGACAGAAACACGGGCGTCAGGAACACCGTGCAGAACAGGCCGATGCCCGTGATGAACGACAACAGGCTGCCGATACCGAAGTTGCGAATCGCGAGCGCTCGCAGATCGACGATCGGTTCTTTCGCCGTGAACGCATGCACAAGGAACAGGAAGCCGCAGATCACGCAGATCCACGCGCAAAAGAGAATCGCGTTGTCGCCGAACCAGTTCTTGCGCGGCCCTTCTTCCAGCACGTATTCGAGGCAGCCGAGAAAGCCCGACATCAGCACGATGCCCAGATAGTCACCCGTCTTGAGCAGCGAGATATCGGCGTGATCGACGTTGACATAGCGCGGCACGAGCACCGTGACGAGCACGCCGGGGACGAGGTTCAGATAAAACAGCCAGTGCCACGACCATTGGTCGGTGATCCAGCCGCCAATCACAGGGCCGATAGTCGGCGCGAGCGATGCGAGTGCACCGATCGTCGTTGCGGCGATGATCCGCTGCTTGCCGGGAAACAGCATGAAGGCGGTCGTGAACACGGTGGGGATCATCGCGGCGCCGGCCGCGCCTTGCAGCCCTCGAAACAGGATCATCGAGTTGATGTCCCATGCGAGCCCGCACAGCATGCTCGTGACGGTGAAGCCCAATGCGGAGGCCGCGAATACCCAGCGCGTCGAGAACACGCGCGTGAGCCAGCCCGACATCGGAATCACCATGATCTCGGCGATCAGATAGGCCGTCTGCACCCAGGAGAGTTCGTCCTGGCTCGCCGACAGGCCGCCGCCGATATCCTTCAGCGACGACGCCACGATCTGGATGTCGAGCGTCGCCATGAAAAAGCCGAGGCACAGCAGCGAAAACGCGAAGACTTTGGTTCCCGTCGGCAGATCGGCCGGGTTCACGGGGGCGGATGTCGTCTTGCTCATGATGGTCGCGGCGTCCGTGGGTTACGAAGCCGAGCGGGCTGCGTCGTGGCCTGCTTCCGCGTCGGAGCGCAGATGCACCTTCACGGTTGCAGAGAGACCGGGGCGCAGCACGCCTTGCATCTCTTTCGGCACCGAGAGCCGCACGCGCACAGGTACGCGCTGCACGATCTTCGTGAAGTTGCCCGTCGCGTTCTCCGCGGGCAGCACACTGAAGGTCGCACCCGTCGCCGGCGCAAGGCTCTCGACCACGCCTTCGATGCGATGGCTCGACGCGTCCAGATCGACGTCGACGGTGTCGCCGACCTTCATCTTCTTCAACTGGTCTTCCTTGAAGTTCGCGTCGATCCACAGTCCGCTAGCGGGCACCACCGTCAGCAGCGACACGCCGACATTGGCCAGCACGCCCACGCGTGCCGTGCGATTGCCGACATAGCCGTCGATCGGGGACCGGATCGTCGTGTACTCGACGTTGAGCGCGGCGACACGTTGCGCCGCCATGGCCGTCGCGACGCGGGCATGGGCATCGTTGATCTGGGCATCGAGCACGGGCAACTGCCGCTGCGCCGCCGTCAACGCGGCGCTGCTGCGGTCCACGGCGGCGTGCGCTTTCGCGAGGTCCGCGTCGGCGCGCTCGACGACCTGGTTCGACACCGCGTCGTCTTTCACGAGCTCGCGGTAACGCACCGCATCCGACGCGCTGCGCGTGAGTTCCGCTCCCGACGCCCGCACCTGGGCGGATTGCTCGTTGATCGTCGCGAGTTGCAGCGACTTCTTTGCTTCGAGTTCCGTCACGGCGGCTTCCGCGCTCGCGACTTCGGCATTGGCCTGCGCGAGGCGCGCATCGTAATCGCGCGCGTCGAGGCGGATCAGCACCTGCCCCGCTTTCACGTACTGGTTATCCTGCACCAGCACGTCGTTGACGAAACCGTTCACCTTCGGCGCCAGCACGGTGACGTCGCCGCCCACGTAGGCATCGTCGGTGGTCTCGACAAAGCGGCCCACGAAGAACCAGTACGATGCGGCCGCCGCGACCACGACGACGACGGTGATCACCGCCAGCAGCATCCACGGAATGCTGCGCGTCTGTTTCGCGGCGCCGGCGACGCTCGGCGGAGCAATAGAGGGAGTGGTAGACATGGCTATATGTGCGTATGCACCGGAAAACGTTGAAAAAATGCGCCTGAAAGCGCCCGCGTTGTTGCGTGAAATCGTGAGCGTTAGCGCTTCGTCATGTCGAACAACTCTTCTCGCAGATTGGCTGCGCGCTGCGGTCCGAAACGCTGCTCGAATTCTTCCTGCGCCGCGAACCAGTGATCGCGCGCCGCTTGCAACCGTTCTTCGCCCGCGGTCGTCAGCATCACCGTCAGCACCCGGCGATTGCTGCGCGACGCTTCCGTGAACACGAGCCCGTCGCGCTGCAACGGCTGGATCGCGCGGACCAGCGTGGTGCGTTCCATCACCATCGAGTCGGCGAGTTCCTTCATCGTCATCCACTTGCGGCGGCGCAGACGGCACATGATCGAAAACTGCGTGGTTTTCAGCCCGACCTGACCGAGATGACGGTCGTAAAGCTGGGTCACGTAGCGCGCCGCTTGCCGGATCGCAAAGCAGTCGTCGTCGGGCGAAACCTGTATGTCTTCCGTGTCTGTTTCTACGTGCATATGCACACCATTGAATCGATTTTGTCGAACGCGCGATACACCGCGCAAAAAAACAACCGGATTACGAGGTCAGATTGAACAATTCAGCGCGCAAGGCCTTGGCACGGCTGCGACCGAACTTGCTTTCGAATTCGTCCTGCGCCGCGCGCCATGCGATAGCGGCCTGCTCGAACGTTTCCTTGCCCGCTTTCGACAGGCTGAACTGATAGGTGCGGCCATCGTGCTCCGACGGCTCGCTGAGCACGAGACCATCGCGCTGCAACGGCTTCAGCGCGCGCACGAGCGTGGTGCGTTCCATCACCATCGTGTCGGCCAGCTCGACCATGGTCAGGCCGGGCTTGCGCGCGAGCTTCGCGACGATCGTGAACTGCGCCGCCGTGAGGCCAACCTGGCCGAGATGGCGTTCGTAGATCTGCGTCACGAACCGCGCCGCCTGGCGCAGCGCGAAACAGTTGCAATCGTCGTGAGAAATAGGCTTGCTCATGGGAAGGAAGTCTATATGTGCGTATGCACGCTGTCAAATGGCGATGCGCTGCGCCAGCTGAAATTCATTGTTGCTCAGAGCGCCAGCACGCTGACGGCGACCTCGACGCGATGCGCACCGCCGCCAAGAATCATGCCGCGCAGCAGCGAGACGTCGCTGTAATCGCGGCCGATTGCGAGCGTCACGTGGTCCATGTCGGCGAGTACGTCGTTGGTCGGATCCAGATCGATCCAGCCGCTTTGCGGGCAATGCACCGACACCCACGCATGCGACGCATCCGCGCCGATCAGCCGCGGCTGACCCGGCGGCGGATCGTTGCGCAGATAGCCGCTCACATAGCGCGCGGGCAGGCCGAGCGCGCGCAGGCAGCCGATCATCACCTGCGCGAAGTCCTGGCAGACGCCGCTTTTCATATCGAACGCGCGTTCGGCGGGCGTATCGAACATCGTTGCGGACGGCTTGTAGTCGAAATCCGCGTAAATGCGATGCATCAGATCGATCGCGCCCGCGACGATCGGCGTGCCGGGGCGGAAGCTGCGCAGCGCATAGTCGCGTAACGTTGGCTTGAGCGCAACGTTGGGCGACGCGAAACGGAACTCCACCTGCGGATCGCACACGCCTCCCGCGCGAAACCGCAGCGCTTCCGCCACCTCTTCCCACACGGGTGTGGCGTCGGGATCGAGATCGCGCCAGCGCGGCGTGAGCTGCACGGTCGTTTCGCTGACCATTTGCAGGCGTTCGTGCGGCGCGTCGAGCGCGAAATACAGCACGTCGTTGCCGAATGCGTCGATGCGGCTATGCAGATACGAAGGCGACGGCTCGATGCGCTCGGTATGCGCGACCACGCGCTGCCACGAGCATGCGAGTGGACGGATCGTCGCGAGATGCTGCGCGGTTTCGACGAGCGTCGAATAGTGATAGGTCGTGCGATGCGACACGGACAGCAGCGTCTGCGCGTCTTTCATGACGACACCTGCGCGGCCAGCGTGTTCGCGTGGCTGAAGTAGCGCGCGCTGATTTCGTTGGCGGCTGCCGTCATGCTCATCGCGAGGCGGTCGCACAGTGCGATCAGTTCCGCGTACAGGCCGCTGCCGTCCGTCGTGCACAACTGTTCCAGCGACGGCAGCGTGCTTACGTCCGGCAGCATGTCGTTGAAGCGCCGATGGCGCGTGTTGCCCGCCGCCATCGAAATATCGTCGAGCTTCGAGCACAGCCGTGCGTACACGCCGTACAGTCCGCGCGGATTGGTCGGCTCGATCACGAGCAGATCGATCAGCGCGGGCACTTCGAGGCGCCCCGGATACAGCGAACGGTACGTCAGCGTGCTGTCGAACAGTTGCAGCAGCAGATCGAACGCGGCGGGCGTCGCCAGTTGGCGCTGCGTCGCGACGACGCGCAATATCGACGTCATCGCCCACACGCGCTCGATATGCCGGCCCGCGAACATCAGACGCCATGCTTCGTCGCGCGTCATGCGGTCGCCCTGTGCGCCGCTGATCGCCGCAAGTTGCGTGGAAAGATGTTCGAGCGCGTTCATCAGCGACACGCGGTTGTAGCGCGCCTTGCCGCGCGAAGACGCATTCGACGACACGGCCGCCGCCGGCGTCAGTTCGTGCAGCGCGTCGCGGAAGTCGTTGCGCGCGGCGAGCGTGATACGCCAGTGATCGTTCGACAGCCGGCCGCGTATTTCGCCGCTCGCGCGCGCCTGGCTCGCGAGATTCTGGCCGATGCTGTATGCGCCCGTGTTTTCGTGCAGATTAGCGACCAGCGTGCGCTCGAACGCTCGCAGCGACTGGCCGGCCACGACATCGCCCGGTTGCACGAGGCCGTATTGCAACGCGAGTTCCGCGAGCGTCCCGAACATGGTGTCCGCGCCGTTGCTTTCCAGCGAGCCGAGAATCAGCCGCAACAGCCGCACGTTGTTCTCCGCCCGCTCGCCGTAGCGGCCGCTCCAGAACAGGTTCTCCGCCGCGCGGCTCGACACGGTGCGATGCTTGCGCGCGAGATCCGCGGGCTTGAGCGGCGAAGGCAACAGCGTGAAGGTCGAATTCGGATGGCTGGAGAGCACCCATGTATCGACGCTGCTGCCGCCGAACTGCATCGACACCGACGACTGCCGCTCCCCCGCGAGCCGCGTGAAGCCGCCGGGCAGCACGTGCCAGTTGCCATTCGCGTCGGCCACAGCGATGGCGCGCAGCACGCTTGGCCGGTTGCCGAGCGTGCCGTCTTCGTAGCGCGGCGTGCACGAATACGGCAGCGGCTGCTGGATCGTGAACGCATCGGGGGCGCGCTCGATGCGGCTCTTCCACGCGTCGAGCCGCTGCGCGCCGGGCGCGATGCCTGGCGGCCCGTCCGGCGTTCGGGTGGGCCATGTCGGTTGCAGGAAGGCCTCGTCCATGTTCGCGAACGCATGCTCGCGTGCGGCGTCTTCGCCGCACCACCACGTCGACACGCCGTTGAGCAGCAGCGGCTCGTTCAGCAAGGTCTGCGCGATGCCCGGCAAAAAGCCATGCATGGCTGGCGATTCGAGAAAACCCGAACCCGGCACGTTCGACACGATCACATTGCCCGCGCGCATCACCTGCAACAGCCCGGGCACGCCGATCGTCGAATCGGCGCGCAGTTCGACGGGGTCGCAGAACGCGTCGTCGAGGCGACGCACGACGACGTGCACGCGCTCCAGCCCCGTGAGCGTCTTCAGATACAGCATGTCGTTGCGCACCGTCAGGTCTTTGCCTTCGACGAGCGTCACGCCCAGATAGCGCGCCAGAAACGCATGCTCGAAATAGGTCTCCGCGAACGGCCCCGGCGTGAGCAGCGCGATATGCGGCGCGCTGTCCTTCTTGCCGTCGCGCATCGTGGCGCGCGCCCATTCGGCGAGTGTCGCGATCAGCGTGGAAAACGTCGGCGCAAGGCGGCTCACGCGCATTTCGCGGAACGCGTCGCCGAATACGCTCGAGACGATCATGCGGTTTTCCAGCGCATAGCCGAGGCCGGACGGCACTTCCGTGCGATGCGACACGACCGTCCACTCGCCGCTGGGCGCACGCGCCAGATCGACACCGACCACCTGCAGGAACTGGCCGCCCGGCGGCGTGAAGCCCTTCACGGCGCGCAAATAGCCGGGGTGCCCGTAGACGAGCGCGGGTGGCAGCTTGCATTGCTGCAGCAGTTTCTGCGGGCCGTACACATCGGCGACGATCGCGTTGAGCAGTTGCGCGCGCTGCTTCACGCCGCGCTCGATATGCGCCCACTCGTCTTCGGCGATGATGAACGGCAGCAGGTCGAGTGCCCACGGACGCGGCTCGCCCTTATCCGCGTAGACGTTGTACGTGATGTCGTTGTCGCGCACCTGCTGGGCGATCGAGGCGCTGCCCGGCTCCAGGCCCGCGATGCCTTCCTCGCCGAGCAGCTCGAAAAAACGCCGCCACGGCTCGCGCAGCGCGCCCGATGTATCGCGCAGTTCGTCCCAATGGCCCTCGCGCACGTCGAGCAGCGGCAGCGAACGCAACAGCGCGAGCGCGTCGGGATGGCTTGTTGCCGCTTCGAACGGAAAGGTCGATTGAAGAGCCAAGATGTCGTCGCGAGTCTGTCGTTGTGGGCTTACGGTTTCAGCGGCGGCTTACCAGTGCCGCAAATCCAGCGTGAACGGGAACTCCAGGCTGCGCGGCGGCGCTTGCGTCACGAGCGGCCCCGGCGTGTGGCCCGTCGTGAAGAAGCGCGCGCGTCGCCGGCTTTCCGCTTCGTACGCGTTCACCGGGAACGTCTGATAGTTGCGTCCGCCCGGATGAGCGACATGATACTGGCATCCGCCAATCGAGCGACCCGTCCAGGTATCGACGACATCGAACGTCAGCGGCGCGTGCACGCCTATCGTAGGATGCAGCGACGACGACTGCGCCCATGCGCGGAACCGCACGCCCGCGACGAATTCGCTGATGCGGCCCGTCGGCTGCAACGGCAGGGACACGCCATTGACGCTCACCACGTGGCGATTGTCGTTGAGCCCCAGCACCTTCACTTCGAGCCGCTCCACCGACGAATCGACATACCGCACCGTGCCGCCCGCCGCGCCTTCCTCGCCCATCACGTGCCACGGTTCCAGCGCGCCGCTGATCGTCAGCGACAGGCCGTTCGCGTGCATCTCGCCGATAGCCGGGAAACGGAACGCGAAGTGCGGCGCGAACCATTCGCTGTCGAACGAGTAGCCCGCGCCGCGCAGATCGGCGAGCACGTCGTCGAAATCCATCTGCACGAACGTGCCGAGCAGGAAACGGTCGTGCAACCCGGTGCCCCAGCGCGTGAGTCGCTGCGTGTACGGCGTCTTCCAGAACTTCGCGACCAGCGCACGCAACAGCAGTTGCTGCACGAGACTCATGCGCGCATGCGGCGGCATTTCGAAGCCGCGCAGTTCGAGCAAGCCGAGGCGGCCCGTCGGGCCATCGGGCGAATAGAGCTTGTCGATGCAGAACTCGGCGCGGTGCGTATTGCCCGTCACGTCGATCAGGATGTTGCGCAGCGCGCGGTCGATCATCCACGGCGGCAGTTGCGCGCTACCCTGGCCGCCGAGCAGATCGACCTGCCGTTGCAGTTCGCTGAACGCCAGTTCGAGCTCGTAGACCTGATCGTTGCGCGCTTCGTCGACGCGCGGCGCCTGGCTGGTCGGCCCGATGAACAGCCCCGAAAACAGATACGACAGCGACGGATGGTTGTGCCAGTACGCGACGAGGCTCGCCAGCAGATCGGGGCGGCGCAGAAACGGACTGTCGGCGGGCGTCGCGCCGCCGAGCACGAAGTGATTGCCGCCGCCCGTGCCCGCGTGGCGGCCGTCGAGCATGAACTTTTCGGTGCTCAGATACGTTTCGTGCGCGGCGTTGTAGAGGAACTCGGTGTGATCGACGAGTTCGTCCCAGTTCTTCGCCGGATGAATGTTGACTTCGATCACGCCGGGATCGGGCGTCACTTGCAGCACGTTCAGACGCGGATCGCGCGGCGGCGGATAGCCTTCGATCACGACGGGCATCTTCAGCTCGGCGGCCGTGGCTTCAACGGCGGCCAGCAGGTCGAGATAGTCGTCGAGTTCGGTGAGCGGCGGCATGAAGACGTGCAGCAGCGCACGGCCATCGCCAAGCGCGTCGGCCTCCACTTTCGGGCCCGCCGCCCGCGCCGGATTGCGCGCCTCGACGCACAGTGCCGTGCGGATCAGCGCTGCGGCCGATTCGCCGCGTTCGGGGAAGCGGTCCTGAGGCGGCGTGCCTGTGCCGGGTCCGCCTGTGCCCGCACCTCTTGCAACGCCCGGTCCGGCACCGCCGCGAGCGTCATACGACACACCTTCATACTGCATCCGCAATTGCGCCGCTGTGCGCAGCGGCGCGGGTTCCGCAAACGGATCGTGCGCGTGCTGGTATGGATAGTCTCCCTTCGACACCCACGGCAGCGAATCGAGCGGCAGGCGCAAGCCCATCGGCGAGTCGCCAGGAATCAGGTACATGCGCTCGTCGCGGAAGAACCACGCGCCGCTCGTCCAGCCCGGACCCTGCGTCGAGCGCGCCAATGGCAGCACGTAGCCCGTCACGCCCGACAGCCCGGCATCGAATACGCGGCGCAGCCGCACGCGCTCCATTTCGTCGTCCAGACGCGAATCGAACGGATCGACGTTGACGGGCAAGCGGCGCTCGCGCCACAGGTAATACCACGTGTCCTCGTAACCGGGCTGCGCGTACTTGCTGTCGACGGACAGCTTGTCGGCGAGCCGCGTGATGAAGCGCTGCGCATCGTTGGATGTATAGCGGCCGGGGCTGCGCTCGTCGGCGAACAGCGCCGGGTCGTTCCAGCACGGCTCGCCATCGGCGCGCCAGTACAGCGACAGCGCCCAGCGCGGCAACTGCTCGCCCGGATACCACTTGCCCTGACCGATGTGCAGAAAGCCGCTCGCGCCGTAATGGCCGCGCAGCTTGTCCATCAGCGCGACGGCATAGCCGCGCTTGGTCGGCCCGAGCGCGTCGGTGTTCCATTCGGCGGCGTCGCGGTCGCGCACCGACACGAAGGTCGGCTCGCCGCCCATCGTCAGGCGCACGTCCATCGAGGCGAGCTGGCTGTCGACGTGCGCGCCCATCGTCAGCACGCGGTCCCAGGCGGCTTCCGTATAGGGCTTGGTCACGCGCGGCGTTTCGAGCACGCGCGTGATCGACATCGCGTGCTCGAACTCGACTTCGGACTGGTCGACGGCGCCCGAGATCGGCGCAGCGCTGCCCGGCTCCGGCGTGCACGCGACGGGAATGTGGCCTTCGCCCGCCAGCAGCCCCGAGGTCGGATCGAGGCCGATCCAGCCCGCGCCGGGCAGGAACACTTCGCACCACGCGTGCAGGTCGGTGAAATCGTATTCGGTGCCGCTCGGGCCATCGAGCGCCTTGGTATCGGGCGCGAGCTGAAGCAGGTAGCCCGACACGAAGCGTGCCGCCAGCCCCAACTGGCGCAGCGTCTCGACCAGCAGCCAGCCCGAGTCGCGGCACGAGCCCGACGCATTGACGAGTGTTTCCTCGGGCGTCTGCACGCCCGGCTCCATCCGGATCAGATAGCGGATGTCGCGCTGCAGACGCTGGTTCAGTTCGACGAGGAAATCGGCTGTGCCGCGCGGCGAGCGATCGATGCTCGCGACGAACTCCTTGAAGCGCGGCGTCATCTCGCGCCGCACGAGATACGGCGCCAGTTCGGCCGCGAGTTCGGGCGCGTACTCGAACGGAAACTGTTCGGCGGCGGGCTCCAGGAAGAAATCGAACGGATTGTAGACGGCCATTTCCGCGACGAGATCGACCGTGATCTTGAACTCGGGCGTGCGCTCGGGAAACACGAGACGCGCCTGGTAGTTCGCGAATGCGTCCTGCTGCCAGTTGATGAAGTGCAGTTCCGGCTCGACGCGCATCGAGTACGACAGGATCGGCGTGCGGCAATGCGGCGCCGGGCGCAGCCGCACGACCTGCGGCGACAATCCGACGAGACGGTCATAGCGGTAATGCGTGACATGGTTCAGCGCGACACGTATGGACACTACGGACTCCTGGGCGGAAAAGGCCGATAAAGGGGCAGACGCGAAAAGCAAGCTTTGTGCCGTTGAGCACGGTAACGAGACGGGGCCTGCGCTTGCAGCTATCGCATTGTCACGTGGCGGCCCCATGCTTCGAAGGGTGTTCGACGGTCTTCGAAAGCCAAGGCACGCATGCCACGCGACCGACCACGCGCACCAAAACAGCGCATGCGGCGGGCCGTGCGCGCACGCAATGTGCGCAAGACCCACGACGTTATAGCGAAGCGGCATGAAGATTGCGGGAACCCCACGCGCGTCGAGGTTGCCACGACCACCGCCGCAAATCAAACGGCGCTCGGCGCGGCGGCCGGACGTCTCCGCCCGCTGAACGACGACATCAACGTAAAACGGATTGAAGCGATGAAAGCCTTCCATTGCAACCGATGCGACCAGCGCGTGTTCTTCGAGAACGTATTGTGCGAGCGCTGCGCGGCGCTGCTCGGTTACGTGCCGGAACTGGCCGAAATCAGCGCCTTCGAAGACGCGGGCGACGGCCAGTGGCGCAGCCTGCATCCCGACGTCAAAGGCAAGCTGTACCGTCAATGCCACAACTACGCGGTCGAGAACATCTGCAACTGGATGCTGCCCGCCGACGATCCCGACACGCTGTGCCGCTCATGCCGCCTCACGCACACGATCCCGAATCTCGCGGAACCGAACAACCGGCTCTACTGGTACCGGCTGGAGACCGCGAAGCGCCGCCTGCTCTACACGCTCGATGCGCTGGGCCTCGCAATCGAATCGCGCCAGGCCGATCCCGACAATGGCCTTGAATTCGACTTCCGCGAGAACACGGGCGACGGCGAAGCGGTGATGACGGGACACGACAACGGCCGCATCACGCTGAACGTGGCCGAAGCCGATGACGCGCACCGCGAGCAAGTCCGCACCGACATGCGCGAGCCGTATCGAACGCTGCTAGGGCATTTCCGCCACGAGTCGGGGCACTACTACTTCGAGAAGCTGGTTGCGGGAACGCATTGGCTCGCGCCGTTTCGCGAACGCTTCGGCGACGATCAGACCGATTACGGCGAAGCGCTGGACGCCTACTATCGCAACGGCGCGCCCGCCGACTGGGAAAACAGCTACATCAGCGCGTACGCGACCATGCATCCGTGGGAAGACTGGGCCGAAACGTGGGCGCACTACCTGATGATCGTCGACGTGCTCGATACGTCGACGGCATACGGGCTGGCGCTGCTGCCGCCCGCGCCGAACGAGCCGTCCCTGACCGACCAGACACCCGTCGAGGAAGCCAGCTTCGATAACCTGATAAAGCGCTGGTTTCCGCTGACGGACGCGCTGAACAGCCTGAACCGCAGTCTCGGCATGCCGGACGGCTATCCGTTCACGTTGGCGCCGCCCGTCGTCGACAAGCTGCGTTTCGTGCATCGTGTGATCGCGCAGGCGTCGGCGCGCAAGTAGCCGCGCACGCGCGGCGAGCCTCGCGTTGCGGCTTGCAGCCTGTAGCTCGTGGCGAACGCGCGTTACTTCTTCTGCAGCAGTGTCTTGAGCTCTTCGACGTTCTCTTCGACCCGCTTCGCGATCACCGCGTACGAATCGGCCTGCGTGCGATACGCGGCTTGCGTGAGCTGCTGCATGTCGGCGAGCGCCTTGTGCAGCGTCTGCTGGACGAGTTCGGCCGTTTGCGCCGACGGCACGCCGCCGGCAGCGGCCTGCTTCTGCGCGACCTCCTGCAGTTCGGAGAGTGTGGCGCGCAGCATTTCGGCCTGCTTCTGCGCGAGCGCCTGGATGCCCTGCACGGCCGTCTGATTCGCGGCGATCAGGGCCTCGACGTCCTTGCGACGCGCTTCCATCACGGCCGGCACGTCGAATCCGGGCAACTTGAACTGCTCGAACAGCTTGTTGAACTCGGCGAACGGATTGGCGGCGTCAAAGGGTTCCATGCTTGGTCTCCACAATGTGCTTCGGTGGGTTGGGCATGTGCCTCGAAGGCTTGACGCAGGCACATGGCACGATCATGCCCGTTAATGCGGCAATGCGCCAGCGAGCAACGCAGATGCCAGCAGGCACGCCGTCCAGGCTCTATCCATTTCATATCACGTTATGATGCAGCGCAGCGCGCATGGATTACGGGTTTTCCCTGCATTTTCAGGCCCCGTTAGCGTCCGCCCGGTGGCCGTTGGGCGGGATTTATATCACGTTGACATATATCCATGACGACAAGTTGTTTCCTTTGTGACAGCTTTTCCCTTAATTTACGGCTGCCCGTTTCCCCTAATCGCACAATATCTTGACCCGTTCCCCTTTTTTCCAGTGGCTGGCGCGCTTCTATCCTGCCGCGATGAACGTCAAATGGCCCGAGCGCATGCGCTCGGCGCTCGGCGCGTTGATCGGCATTGCGTTCACGGGCGGCAGCATGCATCTGCTGCTCGGTCCGAACGCAAACATTCCGCTGCTGGTTGCGCCGATGGGCGCGTCGGCCGTTCTGCTGTTCGGCGTTCCCGCCAGTCCGCTCGCGCAACCGTGGTCGATCATCGGCGGGAATCTGGTGTCGGCGACAGTGGGCGTGGCCGCCGCGCTGCTGATTTCCGATCCCGTCGCGGCGGCGGCGCTCGCCGTGGGCGTGGCGATCGCCGCGATGTTCGCGTTGCGCTGCGTGCATCCGCCGTCGGGCGCCGTCGCATTGACAGCCGTGGTGGGCGGACCCGCCATTCACGCGCTCGGCTTTCGCTTCGTGCTGGAGCCGATCCTGATCCAGTCGGCGGCACTGCTCGGCGCGGCGCTGGTCTATCACGCGGTAACGGGCCACCGCTATCCACACGCGACGCGCGCGGCGCCGTCCGTGCCGCAAGCGCCCGCATCCGGCAACAGCATCACGCGCACCGACCTCGAAGCCGTGCTGAACCGGCGCGGCGAACTGCTCGACATCGACCCTGACGACCTCGAAGCACTGTTTCGCGAAACACAGTTGCAGGCGTACGCGCGCACCTTCAGCGAACTGGCATGCCGCGACGTGATGTCGGCGCCCGTCGTCAGCGTCACGCCCGACAGCACGTTGCGCGCCGCCGCGGACCTGTTGCAGCGTCACTCGATCAAGGCGCTGCCCGTCGTCGACAAACGCCAGCACGTGGCGGGCATCGTCACGCGCGCCGATCTCGCGAGCAAACCGAAAAGCGCGGACCTGCGTCTGATGGAAGCGCTGTCGGCGCGTCTGTTCAAGCGCGACGCGACACACGGCAAACTCGTCAGCACCGTCATGACGACGCACGTACGCACCGTCTCGACCAGCACGCCGATCGTCGAACTGGTGCCGCTCTTCGCCGACGACGGCCACCATCACATTCCCGTGATCGATTTGCACGACAGGCTGGTCGGCATCATCACGCAGTCCGATCTGATCGCAGGTCTGTACCGGCAGACGCAGATGCAGGCCCAAGCCAGGGGTCAGGCGCAACAGCGCCCTGCTGCCTGAGCGCGGCCCTCGCGCGCCGCCATTACAGGTCCTGAAGATTGCGAATGGCGATGCGCAGGCATCGCCATTTATATCATTTCGTGATACATTTTTTGCTTTCCCTCGCGCGGCCATCGACATGAAAGTTCTCACACGCACGTTGAACAAGGCGGACTACGAACAGCTCTCGGAGTTTCGCTATCAGATGCGGCGCTTCGAGCGCTTCTCCGAGCAGGCCGCACAAGGCGAAGGCATTACGCCGCTGCAATATCTGTTGCTGCTGCATATCAAGGGCTATCCCGATCGCGAATGGGCCACCATCGGTGAACTGGCGGAGCGGTTGCAGGCGCAGCATCACGGCGTCGTCGCACTGGTATCGCGCTGCGAAGCGCTCGAACTGGTCAAGCGCAAAATCAGCGAGACCGACCGCCGCCAGGTGGAAGTGCATCTGCTGAAAGCGGGAGAAAAGGTATTGGCGCGCCTCGCGGAACTGCATCGCGCCGAGCTGCGCTCGCTCAAGGGCGCGTTCACGATTCCGCAAATCGATCTCTGATTCGGGCCTCTAGCCAGCAAGCGACACCGCATTCGACACAGCACTCATGCGCGACAACTCTCACAAGCGGGACTTTTCCAGCAACTCGCGGCTGCCCGGCATTTCGGCGCTGGCGGCGGGCATCGGCTTGCTCAGCACGCTGGCCGCGTTCGTGCTGCTGAGCCTGATTCATCTGTTCACGAACCTGTTCTTCTTCGGCAGCTTTTCGTTCGCCGACCGTTCGCCTGCAACGAATACGCTCGGCGCGTGGGTGATCGTGATTCCTGTGATCGGCGGGTTGATTGTCGGCATGATGGCGCGCTTCGGCTCGGAGAAAATCCGCGGGCACGGCATTCCCGAAGCGATCGAAGCCATTCTGTTCGGCAAGAGCCGCATGTCGCCGAAGGTTGCCGTGCTCAAGCCGCTGTCGTCGGGCATCGTGATCGGCAGCGGCGGCCCGTTCGGCGCGGAAGGCCCGATCATCATGACGGGCGGCGCGCTCGGCTCGCTGATCGCGCAGTGCGTGAAGGTGACGTCGGCGGAGCGCAAGACGCTGCTCGTCGCGGGCGCCGCCGCGGGCATGACGGCCGTGTTCGGCACGCCCGTCGCCGCCGTGCTGCTCGCCGTCGAACTGTTGCTGTTCGAATGGCGGCCGCGCAGCTTCTTGCCCGTCGCGCTGGCCTGCGCTGTCGCCGGTTTCGCGCGCGCCATCCTGTTCGGCACCGATCCCCTGTTCGCGCTTCAAACCGCGCCGCCGACGGCTATCTCGCTGGTCTCGTGCGTGATCGCAGGGCTGTTGTCGGGCGCGCTCGCGTCGGGCCTGTCGGCGGCGCTCTACAAGACGGAAGACCTGTTTCACAAGCTGCCGCTGCACTGGATGTGGTGGCCTGCCATCGGCGGGCTGGCGGTGGGTATCGGCGGCTTTATCGAGCCGCGCGCGCTCGGCGTCGGCTACGACGTGATCGGCGATCTTTTGCATCAACATATTGCGTTGCAGGTCGCGGTGGCGATTCTCGTCGTGAAGGCGGTGATGTGGGTGATCGCGCTCGGCTCCGGCACGTCGGGCGGCGTGCTCGCGCCGCTGCTGATGCTCGGCGCGGGGCTCGGCACCGTGCTCGGCCACGTGCTGCCCGGCAACGAGCCCGCGCTGTGGCCGCTCGTCTGCATGGCGGCGACGCTCGGCGCCACGCTCGGCGCGCCGCTGACGGCCATCATGTTCGCCTTCGGCCTCACGCACGACAGCAACGCGCTGCTGCCGCTGCTGGCCGCGACGCTGGTCGCGCACGGCTTCGCGACCGTCGTGATGAAGCGTTCGATCATGACCGAGAAAATCGCACGGCGCGGTTACCACATCTATCGCGAGTACGGCGTCGATCCGCTCGAACGGCATTACGTCGACGAAGTGATGACGCACCAGGCCGATTCGATCGACGGCACGCTCAGCGTGGGCGACGCGCTCGCCGCCTATTTCGGCGCGACGCAGAAACGGCGTGCATATCCCGTCGTGCGCGAGAGCGGCGCGGTGCTCGGCATCGTCGACCGCGCGATGCTCGACGCAGTGCGCGAAGGCGCGACGCCGCACACGCTCGATACGCCCCTCGCCGACCTGCTGAAAGGCGAGTCGCTGGTCGTCGCGCTGCCCGACGAAACCTGCCGCCTCGTTGCGACGCGTCTTGCCGTGCACGAACTGGAGCGGCTGCCTGTCGTCGTCGATCGCGATTCGATGCAACTGCTCGGCGTCGTGTCCCGCAGCGATCTTGTGAAGCCTTCCGTCGCGCACTTCGAGGAAGAACACAAGCGCGAGCAATTCAGGCGTCTGAGCTTTACATCGGGCAAAAAGCATTTCCCACCCGTGCGCAAAACGCGCACGCACGGCTGAATCTCGAAACTGCTGTTGCGCGAATCGCTTGCGGACGAAGTGGAAAAGTTGGGTCCGGCGCTATTCGAGTTCGGCGGCGCGCGTTGCGACCGCATCGTCGTTTCGGTGCTGGCGCGATTGCGAAACGCATGGTGGGAGAGACGTCATGGCGCGAAAACCCGGCTTGCTCGTGGGCGCCGCTGTTGCGGCTTCCGTCTTCAGCATCGCAGCGCAAGCGCAACACATCCGCATCGAATCGGGCACATACGGCGCGAATTGCGGCGCGGCATCAGGCAACGCCACGCGCGACCTCGCAAAGCACTGCAACGACCGCGCGACCTGTCGCTACATCGTGAACGCACGGCTCGATGCAAAGCAACGCGCGTCGTGCGCGCGCGATTTCACGGCCGCGTGGTCGTGCGATCGCCGCGAGTTTCATCGCGCGATGTTGAGCGCCGAAGCGGGCAACGGCAGTTCACTGGTCCTCACCTGCGTGCCGTCGACAGGCGCGGGCAAATGATGTGAGCCGCCAGGCTCAGAGGTCCAGCGTCAGGCTCGCGCGCTCCCCTTCGACAGCGGGATGCGCCATGCAGATCAACGCGCAACCGTCCGCGACGTCCGCTTCGACGTCGCCGTCGTATGCGACCTGTCCCGACAATACTTTCGTCGAACACGTGCCGCACATGCCTGAACGACAACTCGATTTCGCTTCGATGCCGTGTTTTTCCGCGAGTTCGAGCAGGCTGCCCTGTTTCGGCAGCCATTGGACCGTGCGTTGCGACCGCGCGAACGTCACTTCCGCGCCGCCCGATTCAGCCTTTTCTTCCGCAACGGGTTCGGCGCGCGTCGGCGTGCGCTTCACGCTGGCGGGGCCGAACGCTTCGAAACGGATGCGCTCGTCAGCGACATTCAATGCGCGCAAACCTCGATACAGGTCGCGCATGAACGGCTCGGGGCCGCATAGATAGAAGTCGTAGTCGTCGAACGGCAGTGCGCGCTTCAACGTGTCGATGTTCACGCGTCCTGGTGTGATCCCGCGCAAGGCCTCGCTCGCTGCGCTATCGAACAAATGGAGCGACACCGACGGATAACGCGCCGCCACGTCTTTCAGATTCGTGCTGAACGGACGCTCGCGGTCGCTGCGCGCGCCATGAAAGAAGTACAAACGCTTCGCCTGAGTATCGCCAGCGACGCGCGCGTTCAGTGCGTGATGCAACATCGCGATCATCGGCGTGATGCCGATGCCGGCGGAAATGAACACCGCCGGCCGCGCGCTCTGCATGTCGTAGACGAATACGCCGCGCGGCGCCATCGCTTCGATCTCCATGCCCGCCACGAGATGGTCGTGCAGCCAGTTCGACGCGATGCCCTCGCGCTTCACGCTGATCCGGTAACGATGCGGATCGTGCGCATCGGACAGCGTGTAGGTGCGCGTCAACGGCGCAGCGTGTCCTTCGACGGGCACGCGAACTGGCAGATACTGGCCCGCCTGATACGCAGGCAACGGCGCGCCATCCGTCGATTCGAAATAGAACGAGCGAATCGAAGCCGTCTCTTCGACGACGGCCGCCACCTTCAGCTTGTGCCATGGGGACGCGGCCGCTGCCTTGCGAATCGCCGCCGCGAATTGCGGCGCGTATTCGACATCGGACCAGCGAAACGGCAACACGCCCCGGCTGCGGCGCACTTCCTGCACATGAAAGCTCACCAACCTTTCAGCGCCTTCGAAAGCGGCCAGTTCGGCGCCCTGCCAGATGATCTCGGCGCGCACGGCGAGATACAGCAGATCGCCGCTCGCGAAGTCGATGAATAGCAGGCCCGCGCGCGGATCGTGCAGCAGATTGCCGATCGTGTTGAAGAACCTGTTGCCGGTGAAGTCGGGCACGGTCAACGTCGCCGCGTCGTCGATGTGCACAAAGCCCGGCGCGCCGCCCCGATGCGATACGTCGACGCCGCGTGCAAAGTCCGCGTCGTCCGCCATATTCGCGCTCGCGATGAAGAAGGTGTCGGCGCGCGCGAGGAACGCGCGGTCCGCATCGCTCAAATGCGTCGAGATGTCCTGCGGCGCTGGAACGCCACCTTCGGCACGGTCGATGAAGGTCGGCACGCGCCCCTGAATGTACTTCGCGCAGTTGCCGAAGCTCTGGGTCACTTCGAGCGTCACCGCGTCGCCGGCCACAGCCGTCACGACGCCGTTGATGCGGTTGCGCCGCCGCGTATGCGGCTGGATGCCGAGGCCGCCGATCATCGCACCCGTCTGCCAGCGCGGGCCGAGCGGATCGCCGGGCAGCGCGCGGCTGTCGATGCGCAGCGTGCGCGCATCCGGCGACGACACGAAGCCCGGATCGCCCGTGCGTATCGTCGCCCACGGCTGCCCGCTCGCGTCGACGCCGCCGAACACCATGAACGGCTGCTGCGCAAAGAACTCGCGGTGCTGGTCCGGCATGTACCGGCGAATGCCGCGCCGCCCCGACGGATCAGCCTGGCGGTCCACGCCTGCGAGCCGCTGCGCGGCGAGTTCGTCGGCGTGAAACGGCGAGGTGTCGAGGCCCCAGCCGTTCAGAGGAGTGAAATCGGACATGTCAGGCTCCTGCAGGCAAAACGTCAGCGTGATGCGTAATGCGGAACCGCTCGTCGCTGGCTATTCGGCGAGCAGGCCCGCCTTCGTCGGCGGCATCGCGATGAAGCGCGGCAGTGCTTCCACGCGGCGCAGCCACGCGCGAATGTTCGGATACGGGTCCAGCGACACGCCGCCTTCCGGCGCGTGCGCGATATACGTGTGTGCCGCGATATCGGCGATCGTCACGTGCTCGCCGGCTGCGAATGGCTTCGCCGCCAGTTCGCGCTCGATCACGTCGAACAGCTTTACCGCGATGCCCTTCGCCGTTTCATGATCGAGCGGCGCGCCGAACACGGTGACGAGCCGCGCGGAGCACGGGCCGTATGCGATCTGCCCGGCCGCCAGCGACAGCCAGCGCTGCACGGCCGCCGCGCCCAGCGGGTCTTCCGGCAGCCACGACGCGTCGCCATAGCGCTTGGCCAGATACACCAGAATCGCGTTCGAATCGAACAGCGTCACGTCGCCGTCCTGGATGGTGGGCACCTGGCCGAACGGATTCAGCGCCAGATACTCGGGCTTGCGGTTGTCACCGGCGCGCATGTCCAGTTCGATCACTTCGAACGGCAGGTCGAGCAACGTCAGGAACAGCTTCACGCGATGCCCGTGCCCCGACAGCAGGGTCGTGTACAGGCGGATCGGCTGGGCGGGCTTGGCTGCGGGCATTCGTCACTCCGGGTTCAGTCATATTGGACAATCCGAAGAGTAATGCGCGATGCCTTGCCCCAGAAGCCTGATAACCTTGGATACACAATCCTCCTGAAGTGGACAATCGACATGGCCGACGTGCGTGACGTGAACCTGAACCGGCTGGCCGTGTTCGTCGCCGTGGTCGAAGCGGGCTCACTGACAGCGGCCGCCAAGCGGCTCGGGCTCGCGAAGACGATGGTCAGCACGCACATGCAGCGGCTCGAAGCGGAAGTCGGCGCGAGCCTGCTGGTGCGCACCACGCGCCGTCTCGGCGTCACCGAGGCGGGCCGCGCGTTCTATGACGCGAGCGTGAAGATCCTGCGCGCCGCCGAGGAAGCGCTGGCTGAAATCGGCGGCGAGGAGGCGCCCGTGCGCGGCACGCTGCGCGTGAGTTGCCCGATCGACTACGGCACGCTGGTAGTCGCACCCGTGCTGGTCGAACTGCGCCGCGCGCATCCACGGCTCGATATCGAACTGCTGTGCAGCGACCATATCGTCGACCTGATTGCGGACGGCATCGACGTCGCCATCCGGCTCGGGCGTCTCGCGGATTCGAACTACCGCGCGGTGACGCTCGGCAGCTTCGAGAAATGGGTCGTGGCGAGCCCGGCGTTCATCGAAACGTGGGGCGAGCCGCCAACGCCCGCCGACCTCCCCGCGCTGCCTTTCGTAGCGCTGACGGTGCTGCCGCGGCCGCAGACGCTCGACTTGCGGCACACGAACGGCGCCACGCAAAGCGTGCGCTGCGAGAACGCGTTTCTCGTGAACACGGCGGAAGCCGCGCGTGCGGCGACGCTCGCGGGCGGCGGACTGGGGCTGTTGACGGACTTTTCGATCGGCAACGACGTCGCGGCGGGACGGCTCATCCGGCTGTTGCCCGAATGGTCGACGGAACCGGCGGGCATCCAGGCCGTGTTTCCGCCGACGCAGCACACGCCGCCCAAGGTCCGTGCGCTGATCGAGACGTTCAGGACGTACCTCGCGCGCGACGCAGCGCCACCGCATCAGTAGAATTGTCCGTCCGGGTTTCCGCCGATCAGGAAACGATGCCGCCGTGCCGTTGACATGGCGAGGCGCGCCATTGGGCGCAATCGACCAACACGAATCGACCATGAAAAACATCGACGACACGCAAGACATGCTCGGCGCCGCGTTTCTGCGCCATGACGATGCAGGCGCCAGCATGCGCGCCGAAGGCGAGCGGCTCGAACACGACAGCGCCGTGTATCGCACGCTGCTCGAATCGACCAGGGCGATTCCGTGGAAGATCGACTGGGCAACGATGGCCTTCACCTACATCGGCCCGCAGATCGAGGCGTTGCTCGGCTGGGCGCCGTCGTCGTGGAAAACGGTCAACGATTGGGCGGAGCGGATGCACCCCGATGACCGGCAGAAGGTGGTCGAGTTTTGCGTCGCGCAGTCGCAGGCAGGCACCGATCACGAAGCGGACTATCGCGCGCTGACGAAAGACGGCGGCTACGTGTGGTTGCGCGACGTCGTGCACGTGGTGCGCAAGCCCGACGGCGGCGTCGATTCGCTGATCGGCTTCATGTTCGACATCAGCGAACGCAAGCGCACGGAAGAAAAGCTCGCACGTCTGCAGAAAGAGCTCGAAGCGCTGTCGTTCCAGGACGGACTGACGGGCGTGGGCAACCGCCGCATGTTCGACGCCGTGATGCAGCGCGAGTGGATTGCGGGTCAGGAAAGCGGCAAGCCGCTGTCGCTGATCATGATCGATATCGATTTCTTCAAGTCCTACAACGATTACTACGGCCACATCCAGGGCGACGATTGCCTGAAGCGCGTCGCGGGCGTGCTCGCGCAAGCCGCGCGTTCCGGCGATTTTCTCGGACGGTTCGGCGGCGAGGAATTCGTGCTGGTGCTGCCGGACACGGACGCGGATACGGCCGTGAAGATGGCCGAACGCTGCCGCGATCTGATCGACGCCGAGTCAATCGCGCATGTACGCTCGCCGCATCAGCAGCGCGTCACGGCGAGCTTCGGCGTGGGCACCATCGTGCCGAACGGCTCGCCTTCGGGCAGCATGGACACGACCGCGTTCATCAATCTGATCGACGCACAGCTGTATCAGGCGAAAGACAACGGCCGCAACCGCATCGTCGCCGTCGATCGCGCGGGCCTGGGTGGCGAGGCGTTCCGCACGCACTCGCGCTGAGGCGCGCGTTGGTTGCCTGTGTGAAAAAAAACGCCGCGACGGATCACACCGTCTTCAGCACGCGCGGCTTCACTTCGGGCACGGGAACGGGGACGGGAAAGCTGGTTAACTCGCTTTTACCCGCAACGATCGACAGATACCTCAAGCAGCACACGCGCAGGAACGATGCGAAATTGCTCGGCACCTCGCCGCGCAGCGCGATGAGTTCGTCGTAGAGCTTGACGGCGAATTGCGTGGTCGTCATGTTCTCTCGCGACGCGATTTCATGCAGCACGTCCCAGAAAAGATTCTCCAGACGCACAGTCGTAATCACGCCGTGGATGCGCAGCGAACGCGTGCGCGATTCGTACAGGATCGGGTCCGCGTTCACGTAGACGTTGCACATGGCTTGTCTCCATTGTTCGTATGAGTGCGGCGGCGAGTGCGGCGGCGGCCATCGCGCCCGCCTGCCGCACCCGATGAGTTCACGTGCGATCGATCAGATTGTGCGCCTGTTTATCTGCCCTGCGATGTAGTCGGCCTGACGGATCGCCAGCGTCACGATGGTCAGTGTCGGGTTTTCCGCCGCGCCCGTGGTGAACTGGCTGCCGTCGGAGATGAACAGGTTCGGCACGTCATGCGTCTGGCCGAAACGGTTGCACACGCCGTCCTGCGGCTTCGCGCTCATGCGCGCGGTGCCCAGGTTGTGCGTCGAAGGATACGGCGGAACGCGGTACACGGTCTTCGCGCCCGCCGCCTGATACACGGCGCTGCCCTGCTTGAAACCGTGCTCGCGCATCGCTTCGTCGTTCGGGTGATCGTCGAAATGCACGTTGGGCACGGGCAAGCCATACTGGTCCTTCACGTCGTTATTCAGCGTGATGCGGTTCGTCTCGCGCGGCATGTCTTCGCCGACGATCCACATGCCTGCCGTGTACGGATACGCCTCCATCGCCTGCGTGAAGTCCGCGCCCCATGCGCCGGGGTCGAGAAACGCCGCATAGAAAGGCAGCCCCAGCGACACCGTCTCCATGTGATAACCGCCCGCGAAACCGCGCGACGTATCGAAGCGCGCTTCGTCTTCGATGATGCCCGCCATCGTCGTGCCCTTGTACATGTCGACCTTGTCGTTGAACACGGCGTAGACGGAACCCGTAGTGTGACGCATGTAGTTGCGCCCCACCTGTCCGGATGAATTCGCCAGTCCGTCGGGGAAGCGGCTCGAATGCGAATTCAGGAGCAGACGCGGCGTCTCGATCGCATTGCCCGCCACCGCGACGATGCGCGCCTTCTGGCGTTGCAGCTTGCCGGCGGCATCGTAATAGACGACGGCGCTGGCCTTGCCCTTCGCATCCGTTTCGATCTTCACGACCTGCGCCTGGGTGCGCAATTCCATGTGACCCGTGGCCTGCGCGCGCGGAATCTCCGTGTACAGCGTCGACCATTTCGCGCCCGTGCGGCAGCCCTGGAAGCAGAAGCCGCGCTGGAAGCAATGCGCGCGGTCGTCGCGCACGATGCTATTGGTCGCCATGTGGCCCGTGTTGCATTCCTTGTAGCCGACCTTCGTCGCGCCGTTGTACATCACCTTGAAGTTATTGTTGCCGGGCAGCCCGGGCAAGCCGTTGGTGCGCGTCACGCCCATTTTCTTTTCGGCGCGGTCGTACCACGGCGCCATCTCCTCGCTCGTCACGGGCCAGTCGAGCAGGTTCGCATCCTTGATCGTGCCGTAGTTCGTTTTCGCCTTGAACTCATGCGGCTGAAAGCGCAGGCTCGCGCCCGCCCAGTGCGTCGTCGTGCCGCCGACCGTCTTGCAGATCCACGCGGGCAGATTCGGAAAGTCGGTGGCGATGCGCCAGCTGCCCGACGTCGTGCGCTTGTCGAGCCACGACAGCATCGAGAACGAGCCCCATTCGTCAGTGGTGAAATCGCCTTGCGTATGCATCTTGCCCGCTTCGAGCACGATCACGTCGATGCCCTTTTGCGCCAGCTCATTGGCGAGTGTGCCGCCGCCCGCGCCGGAGCCGATGATGACCAC
Organism: Paraburkholderia sp. XV; assembly: GCF_020177535.1. Lineage (NCBI taxonomy): Bacteria > Pseudomonadati > Pseudomonadota > Betaproteobacteria > Burkholderiales > Burkholderiaceae > Paraburkholderia > Paraburkholderia sp. XV. The sequence continues at coordinate 28,460 of NZ_JAGUUD010000076.1, forward strand.
GGCGCGCGCATCGTTGTGCGAGAAATGCACCTTGTTGTTGTCGTCCATGTCAGGTCTCCGTTGCTCAGCTGTCGGTGGGAATCGGACCGCTCGCGGCGGCGGGCGGATTCGGCAGCCACGCCAGATCGTTGAAGCCCTTGGTCAGATAGCCGCCGTCGCCTTTCGCCGCGCCGTAGCCGAAGTGCGCGTACGCCATGTCGTTGCTGTACAGCGAGACGATGGCCGTGGTGCGCACGGTCGTGAAGAACGGCGTCTTCTGCATCGCGGCGACATCGCGCGCCTGGTCGGCGGGCGAGCGTTTGGTCCAGTCCGCACCGTTGAGCGCGTCGAGCTGCTTCACGCCATCGGCGAGTTGCTGACGCACTGCCGGGTCCTTCTGCGCCTTCGCGTCGAGGTCCTTGACGACGAGTGCATAGACCGCGTCGTCGAGCGTCTTGTGCGGGTATTGCTGCTTGACGAAGGCGAGCAGCACTGCCCCCTGGTGAGTATCCAGCGCCTGCATTTCGAGCGCCCATACGCGGCTGGGCGCAAGCGTCGCGAGGATCGACGGAAACGCCAGCGTGCCGATCAGCACGCCCGTGCCCTTGAGCCACTCGCGCCTCGCCAGCGAGCGCGGCGCATGCGGTGCATCCGGCTCATGAGCCGTGGCAGACGGTGCGGCGATTGGAATCACTCTGTGACTCATGCCTGTCTCCTTGGTGGTTGTGTTGTGGGGGTACCGCGTCGCGCGCGGCTTTCTATTGGTAATGTCCGTGACGTTCGAGCACCTCGATCTTGTAGCCGTCCGGGTCCTGAATGAAGAAGTAACGCGCGAGCAAGGCGCCGTCGTCGTTCTTGAATTCGCGCACGTCGTTCGGCGTCATGCCGAGCTGGATCAGACGCTCGCGCTCCCGCTTCACGTCGTCGACGACGAACGCGACGTGCCCGTAGCCGTCGCCGTGCGAGTACGGGTCTTCGCGTCCTTTGTTCCAGGTGAGTTCGATCTCGTTGTCGGATTCGTCGTTGCGCAGATAGACAAGCGAGAAATCAGGAAAATCGAGCCTGTGCGAAGGCTCGAGCCCGAACGCGCGTTGATAGAACTTCAGCGAGCGGTCGAGATCCTGAATGCGGACCATCGTGTGGATCATCTTGGCCATGTCGTCCCTCCTCCGTTTGATGCTGAGTGTAGGAGGGCAATGTGCGCCGTGGTAATGCAGGGCTAAATGCGCTTAGGGACTTGCCCTATGTTGCAGATGCGTGCGGATGGATGGGATGGGCGGGAGTCCTGGCGTGTGAAGACGATGCGATGCGCCGCCGGGCAACGAAGTGCGGCGCAACATGCGCGCACGGCGCATGCTGCTGTTCGACGCCCGATCCAGGGTAAGCGATAGGCCCGTGCGAATGCCGCAGCGCGGCTGCTGCAACGCGCCATCGGGTGGATGACGCGGCCCGCGAAGTTACAACGCGTTCACCTCGCGCGGCGGGCTGATGCCCGCCGCCGCGAGCGCTTCATGCAGCGTGTCGAATATGTTCGACTCGCCGACGATCTGCGTAATGCGATGCCGGTCCATATCGGCGCGCAGATAGGGATTCACTCGCCCAAAGATGACAACCACCTTGCGCTCGCGCAGATCCGCAATCAGATCGCTCAGCGTGAGGGCCGCCGAATAGTCGAGCGCGGTGATCGCGCCCGCATCGACGACGAGCGACTGCAGGTCGCCGGATGCGGCATCGACGAGTTCGATCACCTCGGCGGTGAAGACGTGATCGTTGGCGAAGAACAGATCGGAGCCGAAGCGGTACACGATGAGCCCCGGCGCGGTCATGATGCCCGGCCTCGCGGGCACGGGCTGCCACCTTCCGTTGGCGGGCGACGGTTCCATCACCATGGTGTGCGGACGATAGCTGTGCCGCACATGCCGCAGCAGCGACAAAGCGACGGCGAGCAGAATGCCGTGCTCGACGCCGAGCATCACGACGGCGGCCGCCGTGATGAGCGCGAGGGTGAACTCGCCGGGGCTTTCGGCGCGGATCGCCGCGAGGCTCGGCACGTTGACGAGACCGACTGCAATCGTGAACACGATGCCGGCGAGCACGCAATGCGGCAGGTATTGCAGATACGAGCTCAGAAACAGCAGCACCACCACGACCACGCCCGCAAACGCCAGTTGCCCGATCTGGCTGCGCGTGCCCGCGCGTTCGGCCATCGCGGTCTGCGTCGGGCTGCCGTTGACGACGAATGTGCCGCTGAACGCAGCGGCGGCGTTGGCCGCCGCCAGCCCGAGAATGTCGGCATTGGTGTCCACTTCTTCGTGATACTGCTGCGCGAACACGCGGGCAGCGGCCGCGCTTTGCGCAATGATCATCACGAAGCACGATGCCGCCACGGGCACGAGGTCGAGGAACTGTTGCCAGGTTACGGCTGGAAACGCGAACGGCGGCAGACCGCCGCTGATCGGGCCGAGGATCGTAATGCCGTGCCCGGCGAAATCGTAGGTCTTGCTCGCGGCGATGCTGCCGATCACGGCAACGAGGGGAATCGGCACGCGCGGCAGGAAGCGCTTGCCCGCGAGAATCGCGCCGACCACCAGCACGGTGAGCATGAGCGTCGGCAGATGCGCGTGCACGACATGCCCGATCACGTAGACCAGTTGCGCAAGACTTCGCGACGATGGATACGGCACGGTCATGCCGAACATGTCGCCGAGCATCGCAATCGATACCTGTACACCCACGCCCGTCAGAAAGCCGACCAGCACGGTACGCGAGAGGAAATCGGCGAGAAAGCCGAGCCTGAAGATGCGCGCGAGCAGCAGGAGCGCGGCCGTCAGCAATGCGACCATGCCCGCCAGCGCGACGTACTCGGCGCTGCCCATCGGCGCAATGGTCGACGCGCGGCTGGCGAAGATGGTCGCGGTGGCCGAATCGGCGGCGACCACGAGGTGGCGCGACGCGCCGAAGAACGCGAACGCGACGAGCGGCAGAAATACGGTGTAAAGCCCCGTCACGGCGGGCATACCGGCGATGCGCGCGTAGCCGAGCACCTGCGGTATGTCCATCGACGCGAGCGAGATGCCGGAGAACACGTCGCGCCATGCGCTCGCGCGGCCGATGGGCAGGATGCCTTTCAGAAGGCTCAGGGATGCTGACGATTTGTCTTTCGAGTTATGCATGCTTCAAGTACGTTGGGGTGCTATCCACGCATCGTGCCCTGAATGTTTGCGCTGTGGCAAGGCACCTCGGCATACCCGCTCTCCGTACCGGAAATCATTCACATATCTGTACCGGTACTGTACAGGCTCCACTCGGTACACTGATTGCCAATCTCGAAATACTTCGCGGAGCCGTCCATGACCCTCGACACCCTGAGCGCCAGCGCCCTGCCCGCCGGCATCCTGTTCGCGCTCGTCACCACCATCACGCCCGGACCGAACAACACGATGCTGCTCGCATCCGGCGTCAATTTCGGTTTTCGCCGCACGCTGCCGCATATTCTCGGCATCAGCGCGGGTGTGGCGTTGCTGATGCTGTCGGTCGGTTTCGGCCTCGGCGAAGCGTTTCGCCGCTTCGAGGTGTTGTACACGGTGCTGGAAGTGCTGAGCGTCGTCTACCTGCTGTATCTCGCGTGGAAGATCGGCACGTCGGGCGAGATGCAGGTCAAGAAAGGCGAACGCCGCCCGATGCGCTTTCATGAAGCGATCGCGTTCCAGTGGGTCAATCCGAAGGCATGGATGATGGTGCTCACGGCCGCAACGACCATTCATCTGAGCGCCGACTTCGGCATCAACGCGCTGTTGATGGCCGTGCTGTTCTATGTGATCGGCTTGCCGTGCATCTGCCTGTGGGCCGCGTTCGGCACCGCGATGCGCCGCGCCCTGTCGAACCCTGTGTGGCTGCGCACCTTCAACATCGCGATGGCGCTGATGCTCGTCGCGACGCTTTATCCCATCGTGTTGCGCCTCATGGCGTGAGGCGCGGCAGTCTGGAAATTTTTCTCGCTTTGCATGCCTTTCAGGCAACTGCCGCACGCTTCGAACGTCCGTTTTCCACCACGGCCCGTCTTGCGAATTGACAGTAGAATAGCCGACACATAACCCTGTCTTCGCGAGCGGGCTCAGCGCTGTCCTCACCGGCACCATCGCCGGATTCCGGCATTTGACGGGCTCGATAATTGCTCAAGGTCCACGGTTATCTCAGAGCAGATTTCGGCGCGGATGCGACGTGCCAGTCCCGCCATTGACAGACGCAGACCGCAAGGGTCGGAGGCGTTGCACACATGGACGCACAGGAATCTCCGGACCGCGCGCGCGGCGGCCGGCAGCAGCAGTACGAAAGCGCCTACCTACCCGATAGCGACGATCCGCAGGCACGCCATTACAGTTGGGTGCAGATCTGTCTGATCTCAGCGATGGGCCTTGCCGTCGGTGTGATGGGTACGGCTGCGTATGTGATCTGGTTCAACCGCGATCAGGTGGCCTACGCCGACGCGGTCGAGTCGGCCCGGCGCCCACTGCCCACGACGCTCGCCAGCGCGAACGGCGACCTGCGCATCCCGAGCCATGCGGCCGTGCCGACCAGTTCCGTGTCGGGCCGGGTGATACCGGCAGCGCCGGCGCAGCAACCCGCGTCCACCAGCACCGACTCGCTCGCCGCAAACCAGACAGCCGACGACGACACGGACGCAAACGCAGACGCGAACGACCCGCCGCAAGCTACGCGCGCCGCACCGGCGCCAAATTCCGCTACCGCTCGCGCCGACCGCGGCAAGCAGCCGGGCAACGCCGCGCGCCATGCACAACGGGCGAAACCGAAGGAAACCTTCGTGTCGCGGCTAACCGCGATGTTCCGCAAGGTCACCTATCGCCGCAGCGGCCGGGAGCCCGGCAACCACCCCGATCCGTATTCGCACCCCTAGCCCAGCGGCGTGAAGCGAACCGTCACGCCGATCCGCCCGCTCAGCCCGCGATGGCGCCCGCAGCCGATCGCGGTCGGCGCGATCGCCCTCGCCTGTCTCGTGGTCGGGTTGCTTTATGTCGCCGTGCAGGTCAAGGCGCTCTTTTCCGACCACTTCCGGCAGCAATACGCAACGCTCGTGCTCGAAGCCGTCGGGCGGGCCGACAATGCGCTCAACGTCGCGACTCTGCTGAAGCGCAGCGCACCTTCGGCTGCCGCTAACGCGACATACCGGCAGGCGCTCGACGAACTGGGCGCACGCGTAACCGAACTGGACGCGCTGATCGGATCGAGCCCCGTTCCCGCGCCGCGCCTGCCGCAGGCCAATGCGACGGCAAAAAGTCTCGACGAACTGAAGCAGTCGCTGGCGGCCACGGCGGACTACTGGCGCGCGCGCCGGGACGCCGTCAGCAACGATGTCCGCCGGCGCACGCTGCGCGTGGCGAGCGTGCTCGCCGTGCTGACCGTCGTCGTGACGGGCGCGCTGTTCGCGGCGCTCGTGGTGTTTGCGCGGCGGCATCGGCGGCTCGCGGGACTCACGCACCAGTTCCGCCACGCCGCCCAGCATGACGCGATGACTGGGCTGCCCAACCGCCAGCAACTGCTCGCGCGGCTCGACCGCATCGCAGCCGAACGCGCGCCCGGCAAATGCGCCGTGCTGTATGTCGATCTCGACGGCTTCAAGCAGGTCAACGACACCTTGGGCCATGCGATCGGCGACGAATTTCTGATCGCGCTCGCGCAGCGCTTTCGCCAGTCGCTGCGCCCCGGCGATATGGTCGCGCGCATGGGCGGCGACGAATTCGCGGCGCTCGTGTCTGGCTTCGGCAACGACACCGAACTCGCGGGCATTGCCGCGCGGCTGATGAACTGCGTCGGCGAAACCGATACGCAAATGGGCCTCGGTCTCGTGCGCGCGAGCGTCGGCATCGCGACCTATCCCGATCGCATCGCCGATCACCGGCTGCTGGTCGCCGCCGCCGACGGCGCGATGTACGAAGTCAAGCGCCACGGCAAGAACGGCTACGCGTTCGCCGTCAGCCCCATTCCGCCCGGATGATTTCGACGCGAGGCAGCGCTTCCATCGAGTCGATTCCCGCCATCGACGCCGCCAAGGTCAGCACGTCCATGCTGTTTCGATCGAATCTGAGAATCGCAATCAACTTCCGCCCAGCGCTGCCGTTATAAGGGTTCAGCAAGACGGCGGCCACGCGCGCGCCGTCTCCCATGAACGGTCGAGTTGAGGCGCCTCACGCGTCAGCCATCAGGCATCAGCCAGTGAAGAACACCGCGTCCGTAACGAGGTCGCTGACAGGCAGACTTCGCACTTTCGCCCAGTGCTTGCGGCCGCACGGCCACGGCAAGGCGCCGCATCGCGCGTTCATTCTGCTGCCCGCGCTGACCGTGCTGATCCTCGCTGTGTTGTGGGTCACGATCCTGATGCGGCTGCGCGTCGAAAAGGCAGCCGTGCTGCACGACGCGCGTGTCGCGGCCGGCACCGTCGCCAGCGCGCTGGACACGCACACGCTGAAAACGATTCACGACGTCGACACGATTGCGCTGCTGGTCAAATACGGCTACGAAAGCTCGCCCGATACGTTCGACCTCAAGAAATACCAGGCCTACGGCCTCATCACTGCCGACACGGCGCTGCAAGTCACACTAGCGGGCGCGGACGGCCATGTGATCGCGTCGACGATTCCGTTTTCCGGCGCGATCGATCTCAGCGACCGCAAGCACTTCCGCGTGCATCGCGAGCGGCCCGATGTCGGACTGTTCCTCAGTGAACCGCTGATCGGCCGGATCTCGCGGCAATGGTCGATTCAGGCGACGCGGCGCATCAACCGTCCGGACGGCAGCTTCGGCGGCGTCGTGATCGTGTCGGAGAATCCCGCCTGGCTCACCGACGGCTTCTACACGAGTGCCGCGCTCGGCGAGCACGGGATGATCGCGGTGCTGTCGGACCGCGGCTCGATGCTGTCGCGCCGCGCAGGCGGCGCGCCGAGCCGCACGGGCGAGTCGCTGCCGACCGGCTACGTCGATCCGCGCGGGAACGACGACATGTTCACCGACCCGATCGACCGCGTAGAGCGCATCGTCGCGCGCCGCGAGGTCAAGCGCTACGGGCTCACGGTGATGGCGGGCCTCTCGGTCGCCGAGACGCTCGACGACTACTACCGGATGCGCCGCGTCTACGTGACGATGGCGAGCGTGATTTCAGCGATTCTGGTCGGACTGTCCACGTGGATCGCCGCCCTGATCCTGAAATTGCTGAAGGGCCGGGCGCAATTGCACCGGCTCGCGCACACCGACCGCCTGACGGGTCTGTCCAATCGCGGCTGCATCATGGACCGGCTGGAGGAAGCCGTCGCCGCGCCGGACGCCGCCGGCCGCGTGGCCGTGATCTTCGTCGATCTGGACCGCTTCAAGGAACTCAACGATACCTTCGGCCACCATCTGGGCGACACGATTCTTGCCGACATCGCGCGGCGCCTGATGGAGGTTGCGCAAGGCCGCGCGCAGGTCGGACGGCTGGGCGGCGACGAGTTTCTGCTCGTGATCGAGGACGGCGCGGCGCTGGCGCCCCAGGTCGCAGACGCGATCACGGCGGCGCTGGAAGCGCCCGTCAGCGTGCACGGCAATGCGTACCGCGTGTGCGCGAGTCTCGGCATCGCGGTGCTGCAACCCGGCGAACGCGCGGAGGATCTGGTAAAGAGCGCGGACCGGGTGATGTACGACGCAAAGGAACTCGGCCGCGCCAACCGCGCGCCAAGGGCAAAGAACGCGCTCGTCGCGTGATAGTTGGACGATTCAGGCAGAACCCGGGGCAGGACCACAACAACGCATTCGGCGCACCAGCTTGCTCGTGACGAAACGAATGCTCTAAACAGGGGAAAACGGCTCAAGCTTTGCGGCTTGCTGTCGTTAGCGCAGGGTATGGAAAAGAAACTTGCACAACGCATCGTCAGTTCGGCGCACCGCGCGGCGGAAGCGATCGCGAAGGCCCGCACGGACCTGCCCGAAGTCCAGCAGGACCAGTTGTACAGCCGCGTGTTCATCGGGCTGCTGGAAGACAACGTCGGCGCGGCCAACATCGGCGAACTGATCGACTCGCTCGCGCGGCCATGACGGTGCCTCGCGCGCTTGCCGCGCTCAGCCCCGGCCGGTTCGTTCGATGAAGCGCCACAACGCGTCGTCGGTCGAATGCGGGACGTTGAAACGGAACCACGCGCTCGGCGCATCGTCGGGACGGAAGTAGGAACCGGGCGCGAGCCAGATACCGTCCGACAGCGCCGCCGTCGCGATTTCGCCTGCGCGCTCCGGCTCGACGGGCAAGCGGGCGAACAGGAACAGCCCCGCACGCGGCCGGTGAAAGGCTTCCAGCCCCAGCGCATCCAGCCGCTCCTCGACGATCGCGTGCGCCGCGCGCAACCTCTCGTTGACCTGCTCGACATGCCGCGCATAGCGCCCTTCGTGCAGCACCTTGTCGACGATCCGCTCGATCGCCTCCGAAGACGTCAGCCCCACCGCCATCTTCGTGCGCGCCAGCTCGCGCAGCACGTCGCGCTCGGCGACCACATAGCCGCAACGCAGCGCGGGCGTCACGGTCTTCGAAAAGCCGCTGATGTACAGCACGCGGCGCAGGCCCTCCATAGCCGCGAAAATCGGCGCGCCGGGCGAGCCGAGCTCGCGGCTCACGTCGTCCTCGATCACCCACATGCGGTTGCGCTCGGCGATCTGCAGCAGGCGGAACGCAGACGCCATGCCGTACGTCGCGCCCGTCGGATTCTGCAAGGTCGTGTTGACGAAGATCGCCTTCGGATGATGCGCGTCGACGATTTGCTCCAGCGCGTCCGTGTCGATGCCTGCCGGCGTGCGCGGCACGCCGATCACGTTCAGCCCGGCGAGCTTCAGGATTTGCAGCAGATTGCAGTAGCCGGGATCTTCCACGACGACGGTATCGCCCGCGCGCAGCAGCGTGCGCACGATCAGATCGAGGGCCTGGGTCGCGCCCTGCGTCAGCAGCACGTTCGATACCTCGACGGGCAGGCCGAGCCGGTCCATTTGCTCGGCGATCCTCGCGCGCAGCGGCGCGAAGCCGTACGGATGCCCGTAGTCGCCCAGACGCGCGGCGGGCACGCGGCTCATCGCGCGGAACGCGTGCTGCATGCCCGTTTCGTTGATCCACTCGTTCGGCAGCCAGCCGCAGCCTGCCTTGATCGGCATGGAATGGTCGGCGAACACGTCCGACAGCAGCCATGTCGCGGTGAGGCTGGGCGGCTGCCAGTCGACGGGATTCGCATGCGCGGCCCGCGCGCGCGGCGCGACGCGATAGCCAGAGCCGCGCCGCGCCGTCACGAGGCCCATCGACACGAGCCGGTTGTACGCCTCCGTGACAGTGAAGGTACTCAGCGAATGGGATTGCGCGAGCCGGCGCACCGACGGCAACAGCGCGCCGGCGCGCAGCGCCTGATTGTCGATCGCATGCGCGAAGCCCTGCACGACCTGCTCTACGAGCGTCGGCGCAAGACGGCGGTCACGATCCAGTTCGAGTTCGATCATCGGGGTTTCATCCAGACGGCAACAGATATCGAGCCAATTCCAGCACAGTTTAGCCAATTCGACCAGCACAGTTAGCAGCGCAGTGACTCAACTGTTTATGTCCGCCATTTAACCTTGGACGCTACAGTTTCGCTATCCATTCGAGGAGATACCCATGACTTCGCGCCCCGTAATCGACGATCTGTCGAACTTCTGGATGCCGTTCACCGCCAACCGCCAGTTCAAGTCCGCGCCGCGCCTGCTGGAATCGGCGAAAGGCATGTACTACCGCTCGACCGACGGGCGCGACGTGCTCGACGCATGTGCTGGCCTGTGGTGCGTGAATGCGGGTCACGGCCGCGACGAGATCGTCGCCGCCGTTCAAAAGCAGGCCGCAACACTGGATTTCGCGCCGACCTTCCAGATGGGTCACCCGTTGGCATTCGAAGCGGCGTCGAAAGTCGCGGAATTGATGCCCGAAGGGCTCGACCGCGTGTTCTTCACGAACTCCGGTTCGGAATCGGTCGATACCGCGCTGAAGATCGCGCTCGCCTATCACCGCGCACGCGGCGAAGGGCAGCGCACGCGCCTGATCGGCCGCGAGCGCGGCTATCACGGCGTGGGCTTCGGCGGCATTTCGGTGGGCGGCATCGCGCCGAACCGCAAGACGTTTTCGGGCGCGCTCCTGCCGTCCATCGATCACCTGCCGCACACGCACAACCTCGAACACAATGCGTTTTCGAAGGGCCAGCCGGCCTGGGGCGCGCATCTCGCCGACGAACTGGAGCGCATTGTCACGCTGCACGACGCGTCGACGATCGCCGCCGTGATCGTCGAACCCGTCGCGGGCTCGACGGGCGTGCTGATCCCGCCGCAAGGCTACCTGCAGAAGCTGCGCGACATCTGCACGAAGCACGGCATCCTGCTGATTTTCGATGAAGTGATCACGGGCTTTGGGCGTCTAGGCGCGGCAACGGCCAGCGAGTATTTCGGCGTGAAGCCCGATCTGCTGACGATGGCCAAAGCGATCAACAACGCCGCCGTGCCGATGGGCGCCGTCGCGGCGAGCCGCACGGTGCACGACACGATCGTCAACGCCGGCGCGCAGGGCGCGATCGAGCTGTTCCACGGCTATACGTACTCGGCGCACCCGCTCGCCGCCGCTGCCTGCGTGGCGACGCTCGACCTGTACCGTAGCGAAGGGCTGTTCGAGCGCGCGGCATCGATGGCGCCGAAGTTCGAAGCCGCCGTGCACGCGCTGCGCGACGCGAAGCACGTGAAGGACATCCGCAACCTCGGCATGGTCGCGGGCATCGAGCTGGAGCCGCGCGACGGCGCGCCGGGCGCCCGCGCCTACGAGGCGTTCGTGAAGTGCTTCGAGGCAGGCGTGCTGATCCGCTTCACGGGCGACATTCTGGCCTTCTCGCCGCCGCTGATCATCGACGAAGCGCAGATCGACCAGATCTTCCAGACCGTGCGCAACGCGCTGGCCTCGATCCAGTAAGCGACTTGCACGCTGCTGTGCGCGCCATCGGTTTCAACCACGGCGCGCACAGCGGCGGTTCTCCTGTCAGCCTTCAGCGATACCTTCAATGATGCGCACGCGCGGCCCGCGTATGCGCAGCTTTCTTCGCGGCCGCCGACCGGCCCGCCGCGCCCTTCGTTGCAGCCGCCTTCTTTGCCGTAGCCGAACGGCTTGCAGCCGGACGGCGCGCTGCCGCTGCCTTGGCCTGCTTCGACAACGCTTCCTTCGATGCGCCCTGTCCGCTTTCGCGTTTCAGCACGGCCTCGGCCACGCGCGAGCGCTTCGCCGTCGATTCGCTGCCCGGACGGCGTGCGGCCTTGGTCTTCGAAGCCGAAGTCGCTTTCTTCGCCGCCGCATGCTTTGCGGCGGGCGCCTTCTTCTGGCCCGCCGACGTGTCCGCGGCGGCTTTCTTGCGCGTGGCGGCGCTCGTCGTTCCCGCCTTGGGCTGCTTCAGCGCGACGCCTGCGCGGCGAGCCTTCGACAGACCGATCGCGATGGCCTGCTTCGCCGATTTGACGCCATGCTTGCCTTCGCGCACGTGGTCGATTTCTTCCTTCACGAATTCGCCCGCTTGCGTACTCGACGACTTGCCGGCGCGCTTGTCGGCGGCGGCACGCTTGAGGGTTGCTTTATCAGGCATGATAGTGCTCCCGTTGAATGGTGGCCCGATATACACAGCAACGGCTGTGCCTTGTCCTCGCTGACGCGCGCTTAGCCCTGCTTTTTGCGGTCCGTGGCCGTTCGCGAAGCCAGGCGATGCGTCGATTCGCGCTGCCCTGCAGTGCCGGCAGAAGCGGCCTCGATACACAACGAGGGCTGCGCAATGTGCCGATAGCGTCTATGGTTTACGTCAAAGGCGGCGATGCAACCGTCAGGAGACGCCTCATGAACACACAGACAGTCAGGGCAGGCGCCCATATCGAAGGGATTCACTGGGTGGCGGAGTACGCGGAGACGATGCACGAGATCCGCATCTTCCGCGAAGGCCAGGAGGTGGATGTGCACGATGCGCCATCGACGCTGTTCGGCGACGAAGAGAACGCCGGTTCGAAAAGCTGCGCGGACCATCGCGCGGCGGAAGCGGCCGTGCTCGCGTATCTGCGCCATTTCGTGGCCGAGCACGACGCCGAGGAATGACGGCGCATCCATGAAAAAAGGCCAGCCGCGCGGCTGGCCTTCCGGACGCGTCCTGCGTCCCGGAGGTTCGCGGAATCAGTCCGCGGGACGCAGTTTCTTCACTTCGGCGTCGGACGGCTGCACGCTTGCACCGTCGATATAGCGATACGACGTCATCACACCCTTGCCGTCCTTCAACGCGGTCACACCGACGAATGCGCCCATTGTCGACTGGTTGTCCTGCGGGCGATATGTGATCGGTCCGAACGGCGTATCGACATTCAAGCCCTTGAAGGCAGTCGCGAGTTTGTCGGGATCGGTTGAACCGGCTTTCTTGATGCCGTTCGCGATCGACATCAGCGCCGCATAGCCGACCACCGAGCCGAGGCGCGGATAGTCGTGATACTTCGCCTCGTAGTCGGCGACGAACTTTTTGTTCGCGGGCGTATCGATGGAATACCACGGGTAGCCCGTCACGATCCAGCCGACGGGCGCTTCTGCGCCGAGCGTATCGAGATAATCCGGCTCGCCCGTCAGCAGCGACACGACGCTGCGGTCCTTGAAGAGCCCGCGCGTGTTGCCCTCGCGAACGAACTTGCCGAGGTCTGCGCTGAACAGCACGTTGAAGATCGCGTCGGGCTTTGCGTCGGCGAGCGCCTGCACAGTCGAGCCGGCGTCGAGGTTGCCGAGGGGCGTTGCCTGTTCGGTGACGAACTCGACGTCGGGCTGCGCGGCCTTTAGCAGCTTCTTGAACGTCGCGGCCGCCGACTGGCCGTATTCGTAGTTCGGATATACGAGCGCCCAGCGTTTTTTCTTCAGCTTTGCCGCTTCGGGCACGAGCATCGCGACCTGCATGTAGGTGGATGGGCGCAGGCGGTACGTGTACTTGTTGCCGTCGGCCCAGACAATCTTGTCGGTGAGGGGCTCGGCGGCGAGGAAGAACATGCGCTTTTGCTTCGCGAAGTCGGTTAGCGCGAGGCCTGTGTTCGACAGATAGCCGCCGAATAGCAGTTGCACCTGCTCGCGGGCGACGAGTTCTTGCGCGACGCGAATCGTGTCGCCGGGGTTCGCGTTGTCGTCGCGGGAGACGACTTCCAGCTTCTTGCCTAGCACGCCGCCGGTTGCGTTGACCTGATCCAGTGCGAGGTTCCAGCCGTTTTTATAGGGCATCAGGAATGCGGGCTGTGCCTTGTAGCTGTTGATTTCGCCGATTTTTATTGTCTGTTGCGCGGAGGCGGTTAGGGCCGTGAGCGAGACTGCGAGTGAAGCGGCGATGCGGGATGTCCATGCTGCGCGCGAGGTCATGGGGTGGCTCCGTTTTTTTATCCGTGGGACGGGGAAGGGTGAATCGTACCGGTTCTTTTGTTTGTTTTGGTTTTTGCTGCGCGTGCCGTGGGGGTGGGTAGTATCTGCGATGGCATTCGAGTTATGGGTCTGCGCGGGCGTCCGCGATTCGTTAGCGTGCTTCACGCGTCGTCCCTGTGCGCTTGCCTTTGCGATGGCGTCCGCGTTGCGTTAGCGTGCTTCAGGCGTCGTCCCTGTGCGCTTGCCTTTGCGATGGCATCGGCGTTGCGTTAGCGTGCTTCAGGCGTCGCCCCTGTGCGCTTGCCTTTGCGATGGCATCCGCGATGCGTTAGCCTGTTTCAGGCGTCGCCCCTGTGCGCTTGCCTTTGCGATGGCATCCGCGTTGCGTTAGCCTGCTTCAGGCGTCGCCCCTGTGCGGGGCGGCACCTACTTTTCTTTGCCGCCGCAA
>NZ_JAGUUD010000077.1:0-42162 GCF_020177535.1 Paraburkholderia sp. XV
CCCGCACAGGGGCGACGCGTGAAGCGAGCTAACAATTCGCGGATGCCAGCGCAAACACCAGCAAACCAAAACCAAAACCAAAACCAAAACCAACATTACCGAAATGTAATCAACCCCCACCCACATCTCGGTATGATCAAACCATCCCCCTCTATCCGCAAAGCGGAGCAGAACAATGCGCATCCTGGTCATCGAGGACGAACCCAAAACAGCCGCCTACCTGAAGAAAGGACTGGAAGAGTCCGGCTATTCAGTCGAGGTAGCGAACGACGGCTCCCACGGCCTGATTCTCGCGCAGGAGGAGGACTACGACGTCATCATCCTCGACGTAATGCTCCCGTGGATGGACGGCTGGACCGTCGTGAAAACGCTGCGCGCCACGCGCACCACCCCCGTGCTCTTTCTCACCGCCCGCGACGACGTCGACGACCGCGTGCGCGGTCTCGAACTCGGCGCCGACGACTACCTCGTCAAACCTTTTGCGTTCGTCGAACTGCTCGCACGCGTACGCACGCTCGCGCGTCGCGGGCCGCCGCGCGAAAGCGAACTGATCCGCATCGGCGACCTGGAAATGGACGTGAACCGCCGCCGCGTCAAGCGCGGCACGACGCGCATCGATCTCACGCCGCGCGAGTTCTCGCTGCTGCAACTGCTCGCGCGCCGGCACGGCGAGGTGCTCAGCCGTACGCAGATCGCGTCGTACGTATGGGACATGAACTTCGACAGCGATACGAACGTCGTCGAAGTCGCCATTCGCCGCCTGCGCAGCAAGATCGACGACAACTTCCCCGTCAAGCTGATTCATACCGTTCGCGGTGTCGGCTATGTGCTCGAAATCAAGGACGCGGGTTGATGCGCGGCCGTTCGATCACCACCACGCTCGCGCTCGCATTCGGCGCGACGACGCTCGCCGTGTTCGTGCTGGTCGGCAACTTTCTGTATCGCGCGCTCGAACGGGAGATCAGTTCGCAGGACGACATGAGCATCGTGCTCGCGGCCCGTCATGCACGACGCCTCGCGCAGGAAATCGAAGCATCGAAAGGCATTCGCGAGCATGGCGACCGCATCACGAGCATCGTGCTGGGCAATCCCGGCATGTCGATGGAAGTGTTCGATCCCGACGGGCAACTCGCCATCGAACACAATCTGACGAGCACGCTCGGCATGCCCATGCCCGCCAGCGACGGCTCGATTCTCGCCACCGGCCGCTCCATTCAGCGCGTGCCGCCAACGGCGCGCATCACGCAAGACGACATCGTCGCGTGGCGCAACAACACGGGCGCGCCGATTCGCGGCGTCGCCACCGACGCAACCTTGCGCGACGGCGAAACCGTCAGCATTCTGATCGCGCGCAACCTGAGCGACCGCTACGAACTGCTCGATCACTACCGCGATCAGATCAAGATCTACGGCATCATTGGCGTGCTGCTGACCACCGTGCTCAGCTACCTGCTGATTCGCGCGGCGATGCGGCCCGTACGCGATATCGCCGCGAGCGCCGCGCAAGTCACCGTGAACCGCCTGAACACGCGCATTGCCGTTAAACGCGTGCCGCGCGAACTCGAAACATTGGTGACCACGCTCAACGCCATGCTCGAACGCATGGATCACGGCTTCAAACAGATGTCGCGTTTCACCGCCGATCTCGCGCACGACATGCGCACGCCGCTCAGCAATATGCGCGGCGCGACGGAAGTCGCGCTCGCACGCACGCGCTCCGCCGACGAATACGAAGCCCTGCTCGCATCGAACCTCGAAGAGTGCGAACGCCTGTCGCGCATGATCGAGAACGTGCTGTTTCTCGCGCGCGCGGAGCATCCACAATTCGTCAAGCATATGCGCGTGTTCGATGCCGTACAGGAACTGACGCGCATCGGCGAGTATTTCGAAGGTGTCGCGGAAGATGCCGGCGTGCGCGTTCGCGTGACAGGCGCCGCGATGCTCACCGCCGATCTCGAACTCTTCCGCCGCGCCATCGGCAACCTGCTCGCGAACGCGCTGCGCTATACACCGCGCGACCGCGAGATCGTGCTCGACGCTCATGAGACCGACGGCAGCGTACGCATCACGGTGTCGAACGAAGGCGAGCCGATTGCGCCCGAACATCTCGAACGGATTTTCGACCGCTTCTATCGCGTCGACCCGTCGCGCAGTTCGTTGCCGTCATCAGGTTCGCCGCAAGGCTCGCCGGGGTCGACGGGGCTGGGCCTCGCAATCGTGCGCACGATCATGGAGCTGCACGGTGGCACCGTGCATGCGGAAAGCGACGCGCGCAGCACGCGCTTCGTGCTGACGTTTCGTTGAGTGCGCGCGCCAAGCTAGCCGCGATTCAGCTGCTATTCAGCGGCTATTGCGGCTCTATTGCGCCCGCAGTCCCGACAGCGTGACGCGAAGCCCCGTACCGTTTTCGTTGTTGTCGATGCTCAGCGTCGCCTGATGGCGTTGCGCGACTTTCAGCGCAATCGCGAGGCCCAGCCCGCTGCCATGTTCCTTGTTGCCCGCGCTGCGATAGAAGCGGTCGAACACGCGTTCGCGCTCCACGTCCGGAATGCCGGGCCCGCTGTCCGACACGCACAGGCCGACGGTGTCGCCATTGCGCTTCAGGATCACATCCACCTTGCCGCCGCGCGGCGTATAGCGGATAGCGTTGTCGATCAGATTGTTGAGCAGCACCTCGATACCGGCTGGCTCGGCGCTGACCTTGTAGGCGTCGTCGGCATCGCGAGAGGGATTGAACTCCAGGCCGAGGTCGATCTGCCGCGCTTCGGCGAGCGTCGAAAAGTCGCCCACGGCGCGCTCGCACAGGCGGCGCAGGCTTACCGGCTCGAAATGCGCGTTGCGCTGCGCGTCTTCGCGCGCCATCGTCAGCAGTTGTTGCACGAGATGGATCAGCCGGTTCAGACGCCCTTCGATGCGCTCGAAAGTCTGCTTGTTGCCGACCAGCGAGCCGTCGCGCTCGGCCCCCTGCAACTGCAGTTTCAATGCGGCGAGCGGCGAGCGCAGTTCGTGTGCAGCGTCGCCGACAAAAGTGCGTTGCGATTGCGATGCGAGGTTCAGGCGGTGCAGCAGGTCATTGAGCGCATCGACGAGCGGCTTCAGTTCGACGGGCATGCGTCCGTCCAGGCGCAGCGGATCGAGCGAATCGAACGAACGGGTCGCGAGTGCGCGCGAGATGCTGCCGATCGGCGCAAGACCGCGTCTCACCACGAACAGCACGATCAGCACGATCACGGGCAGAAGCAGCGCGAGCGGCCACAGCGTGCGCAATGCGAGATGCAGCGCGAGATCTTCGCGCACGGACACGGGTTGCGCGACCTGCACGAACCGGTCGCCTTCCTGTACGCCGAAGACCCGCCAGTGATACTCGTCGCGCTCGACGGTGCGCAAGCCCGGCGGATAGCGCGGCACGTCTATGCCTTCGAGCGACTTGTACACGCTCTGACCTGCGTCGTCCCACACTTCGATGAACAGGCGATCGTCGGCGAGGCCCGCGAAGTCCGGCGTGCGCCGCGCGAGTTCGTTGATGCTGCCGACCGTCGCCGGCACCGAGAGCGCCACCGTGCGCAATTCGTAGTCGAACAGCTCGGTGGCTTCGAGCCGCGCGGTATAGAAAATGCCATACGCCGCGCTCAACGCCGCGAGCGCGAGACCCGCAATCAGCCAGCCGAGCAACCAGCGCCGGATCGACGTCATACGGCGCGCTTGAGCCGGTAGCCGACGCCACGCACCGTCACGATCTGGTCGGCGCCGATCTTGCGCCGCAGGCTATGCACATGCACTTCGATGGTGTTGCTGCCCACTTCCTCGCCCCAGCCATACAGCTTGTCTTCGAGTTCGGAGCGCGTGAAAACGCGCGCCGGCTCTTCGATCAGCGCCTGCAGCAAGCTGAATTCACGCGGCACGAGCGACAGCCGTTCGCCCTTCAGCGTCGCTTCGTGTGCGGCCGGGTTCAAGGTCAGATCGCCGTGCGCGTACTCGGGATGGGCGTGCCCCGTGCGCCGGCGCAGCAACGCGCGTACGCGCGCCGCGAGTTCGTCGAGATCGAAGGGCTTGACGAGATAGTCGTCGGCGCCCGCGTCGAGCCCCGCAATGCGACTCTCGACGGCGTCGCGCGCGGTGAGAATCATCACGGGCGCGCCGCCGCCGCTGCGCCGGTAGCGGCTGAGCACGTCGATGCCATCGGCCTTCGGCAGGCCGAGATCGAGCAGCACCAGATCGTAGACGTCGTGGGCGAGCGACAGCTCGGCTTCGCGCCCGTCGTGCGCCCAGTCGATGGCATAGCCCGCGCCACGCATCGTATCCACGACGGGCTCGCCAATCATTTCGTCATCTTCCACCAGCAGCAAACGCATGGCCCATGCTCTCCGTCGATAGCCTCCATTCTCGAAACCCGTAGCTTAACGCGCCCTTAAGCAGCGCTTCGCCGGAAGGCCGCTCAGACGCTCGCGCCGACGCGCTTCGGTATCGCAGGGAGGCCTTCGCAGGCTTCGCATCGGCCGAAAATCACGAGGCTCGACGCCAGGTAGTGAAAGTGCTGATCGGCGGCGATCTTGGCCTGCTGCTGTTCAAGGCCCGGATCGTACGCGTCCTGAATGCGTCCGCAGCGGTTGCAGACGAGGTGATAGTGGCGCTGCCCGCGATTGAGTTCGTAGATGATGCGCGCATCGCCCAAGGTCGCGCTCGAGATGAGGTCCGCCTCATGCAACTGCGAGAGCGCGCGGTAGACGCTCGCCAGGCTGCAAGGCTCCGGCTCGCGCGACAGCTTGCGATACACCTGATCGGCGGTGAAATGCTCGTGCGGGAGCTCGTGGAAAAGCCTCAGCACGGAGGCCCGGCTCGAGGTCGGGCGCAGGCCGGCCGCTTTTAACGCAGCGTAGATTGCAATCATGGGGAGCCCCGTCCGGTAGCGCAAAGCCTCTGTCGGGCTTCGCAACGGGCCATTCTGGCCGCGCGATCCTTAAGAATTGCTTAGCGGGCTTGCGGGGCGGGCGCAGCGCGTCTTGGTCCTTCGGCGCGCTTTGCGTACGACGCTCAGAGGAGCTCCAGCGTCCTCTCGTCCGGCTTGCCGCCGAAGTATCTGGCGAGCGCTTCGGTGAACACCGGCTCGTCGGGCGCGGCTTTCGAAAACAACGTCATCGACGAATGGAACTTCAGGTAATCCGGATAGCCGAAGATGGTCTCGATCGACCGGCCCTCGACTTCGTTGACGGCCCGCGTCACCTGCTTTAAACGGGGACCGAGCACCGGATGTTGCAAATACGCGACAGCTTCGGGGAGTGAGTCAATGGCAAATTTTTGGGCCATTTGACTCGATCCGAGCCCCTGAAACTGGGGAAAGACATACCACATCCAGTGGGTTTGCTTGCGCCCGCCTCGCAATTCCGCTAGCGCCTGCTCATAAATAGGTGCCTGAGCATCGACGAAGCGTCGAAGGTCGAATTTATCGTCCATCCCGTCCTCCGCAATTCTTTGGCGTGCCGCAGCAAACGCATCCGGCATACCCGCCAACTCCATACAACAACCTTTCAGCCCAGCCTTTCCGACCGTCGGCGCGCCACAAAAGGGGCTCCGATGCGGCATTGCGACACTATGTCTCACCTCTGATCGCGCAATAGTTCGTTCGCATCAAAGTGCTGTACTGCAACACGTGCATTTCGTATTATGCGAGCGCTTATAAAAGGAGCAAGGAAATGCATGCGTTCGTTCGTTTGTTTTTGTAGAGGGCCGCGATGACGAAAAAAATCGCGGGCCGGCTAGCCGGTCTCGTTTCAATTGCCCCAGCCCTCCTGCTTTCGGGGTGCAACAACCTCGAGCTGCTCACGCCGAAAGGCCCCATCGGCGCCGCCGAGAAGTCGCTGATCGCGACCTCGACGTGGGCCATGCTGATCGTCGTGATTCCCGTCATCTTCCTGACGCTGCTGTTCGCATGGCGCTATCGCGCATCGAACAAGTCCGCCGAATACCGTCCGAACTGGTCGCATTCGACGGCAATCGAAGTCGCCGTCTGGACGATCCCCGCCTTGATCATTCTGTTCCTCGCCGTCCTGACGTGGAAGAGCACGCATGAGCTCGACCCGTACAAGCCGCTCGAATCGAACGTGAAGCCGATCAATGTCGAAGTCGTCGCGCTCGACTGGAAGTGGCTGTTCATCTATCCGGATCTCGGCATCGCTTCCGTGAACCAGCTGGCGATTCCCGTGGGCACTCCGGTGAATTTCCGCATCACGTCGGACACGGTGATGAACTCGTTCTTCATCCCGCAACTGGGCGGCCAGATCTACGCGATGGCAGGCATGCAGACGCGTCTGCATCTGCTGGCTGAAGAAGCGGGCGATTACGCCGGCACCTCGGCCAACTTCAGCGGCAAGGGCTTCTCGGACATGAAGTTCCGCGCGCTCGCCGAGTCGCAGCAAGATTTCGACGCATGGGTCGCGAAAGCACGCGCATCGACGGACCACCTCTCCATGGATCGCTATTACGCAGTGGCGAAGCCGGAAGAAAAGGCCTCCGTGTCGTACTTCTCGTCGGTCGATCCCAAGCTCTTCAACAACATTGTTGCCCGCTACAACAACGGTCACGTCATCGACAACATGAAGGACGTGAACTGTGCACCTAACGGGACCAAGGGGTAAGCATGTTCGGTAAATTAACCCTGGAAGACATTCCGTACCACGAACCCATCATCGTGGTCGCAGGCGCCGGGATGATTCTCGGCGCGCTGGCCGTGCTCGGCGCAATCACGTATTTCGGCAAGTGGCGTTACCTGTGGACCGAATGGCTCACGTCGGTCGACCACAAGAAGCTCGGCGTGATGTACATCGTCGTTGCGATGATCATGCTGCTGCGCGGCTTCGCCGACGCGATCATGATGCGTACGCAGCTCGCGCTCGCGTATCACGCGCCTGGCTATCTGCCGCCGCACCACTACGATCAGATCTTCACGGCGCACGGCGTCATCATGATCTTCTTCATGGCGATGGCCTTCATGGTCGGCCTGATGAACCTGATCGTGCCGCTGCAGATCGGTGCACGCGACGTCGCATTCCCGTTCCTGAACTCGCTGTCGTTCTGGATGACGGCGATCAGCGCGATCCTGATCAACATCTCGCTGCTGGTCGGCGAATTCGCGCAAACGGGCTGGCTCGCATACCCGCCGCTGTCGGAGCTGCAGTTCAGCCCGGGCGTCGGTGTCGACTACTACCTGTGGAGCTTGCAGCTGTCGGGTATCGGCACCTTGCTGACGGGCGTGAACTTCTTCGTCACGATCATCAAGATGCGCGCACCCGGCATGACGCTGATGAAGATGCCTGTCTTCACGTGGACTGCGCTGTGCACGAACGTGCTGATCATGGCCGCGTTCCCGATCCTGACCGTCACGCTCGCGCTGCTCGGCCTGGACCGTTACCTCGGCATGCACTTCTTCACGAACGATGCCGGCGGCAACGCCATGCTGTACCTGAACCTGATCTGGGCATGGGGCCACCCTGAGGTCTACATCCTGATCCTGCCGGCGTTCGGTATCTTCTCGGAAGTCATCTCGACGTTCGCGCGCAAGCCGCTGTTCGGCTACAAGACGATGGTCTACGCAACGTGCGCGATCATGGTGCTGTCGTTCCTCGTGTGGCTGCACCACTTCTTCACGATGGGTTCGGGCGCCGACGTCAACGCGTTCTTCGGCATTGCGACGATGGTCATCGCCATCCCGACGGGCGTGAAGGTGTTCAACTGGCTGTTCACGATGTACAAGGGCCGCATCGAGTTCACGACGCCCGTGCTGTGGACGATTGGCTTCATGGTCACGTTCACGATCGGCGGCATGACGGGCGTGATGATGGCGATTCCGGGCGCGGACTTCGTGCTGCACAACTCGCTGTTCCTGATTGCTCACTTCCACAACGTGATCATCGGCGGCGTGCTGTTCGGCTACCTCGCCGGCATGAACTTCTGGTTCCCGAAGGCGTTCGGCTTCAAGCTGAACGAGAAGCTCGGCAAGGCTGCGTTCTGGTTCTGGCAGATCGGCTTCTGGGTTGCGTTCACGCCGCTGTACGTGCTCGGCTTCATGGGCATGACGCGCCGTCTGAACCACTACGACAACCCGGCATGGCACCCGTGGCTGCTGGTTGCCGAACTGGGCGCCGTGCTCGTCGCAATCGGTATCGCCTGCCAGCTGCTGCAACTCGTGGTCTCGATCCGCGACCGCAACAAGCCGGAAAACCGCGACCTGACGGGCGATCCGTGGAACGGCCGTACGCTCGAATGGGCGACGACTTCGCCGCCGCAGATCTACAACTTCGCGACCGTGCCTGTCGTGCATGAACTGGATGCATTCCACGACATGAAGCAACGCGGCAATGTCGAGAAGCCCGTCTACCGCGACATTCACATGCCGTCGAACACCAGCGCTGGTTTCTTCATCGGCGTGTTCAGCCTCGCGCTGGGCTTCGCGTTGACGTGGCACATCTGGTGGCTGGCTATCGCGGCCTTTATCGGCGCGATCGGTACGTGGATCGCACGCAGCTTCGATAACGACACCGACTACTACATCCCCGCCGAAACCGTTCGCATGATGGAAGAACGTAACGGCGCTGGTTCGGGCGCGGCGATCGCCAAGCAACTGCCCGAAGCTGAGGAGATTGCCTGATGCTACAAAAAGCTATTGTTGCGGACCCGCATCATCACGACGCGGAACACGCTCCGTCCAATTCCGTGTTCGGCTTCTGGCTGTACCTGATGACCGACTGCATTCTGTTCGCGGCGCTGTTCGCGACGTTTGCAGTGATGAGCCACCAGTTCGCGGGCGGTCCGAGCGGCAAGGATCTGTTCGAGATCCAGGGCGTGGCGATCGAAACGGCGATCCTGCTGTTCTCGAGTATCACGTACGGTTTCGCGATGCTCGGCGCACACAAGAACAACAAGAGCACCACGTTGTTCTGGCTGGCTGTGACGTTCGTGCTGGGCGCATCGTTCGTCGCGCTGGAAATCCGCGAGTTCTCGCACATGATCGCGGACGGCGCGGGTCCTGACCGCAGCGCGTTCCTGTCGGCGTTCTTCACGCTGGTCGGCACGCACGGCCTGCACGTCACGTCGGGTCTGGTGTGGATGCTGGTGATGATGATTCAGGTGGTGCGCGCGCCCGCTCTGGGTGAGCGCGAACTGCGCCGTCTGACGTGCCTGAGCCTTTTCTGGCACTTCCTGGACATCGTGTGGATCGGTGTTTTTTCGTTTGTCTATCTTGCGAGCGTGATCTAAATGAGCAGCCATTCTCACTCATCACATTCGGCGCACGGGGACGAAAGCCACGGCAGTTTCGGCAGCTACATGATCGGGTTCGTGCTGTCCGTCATTCTGACGGCAGCCGCATTCGGCGTGGTGCTGGCGGGCTGGGCGACGGGCACGCAGGCGCTCTACGCGATCGCCGGTCTCGGCCTCGTGCAGATCATCGTGCACCTGGTGTACTTCCTGCACATGAACACGTCGTCGGGTCAGCGCTGGAACGTGACCGCGTTTGCGTTCACCGTGCTGACGGCTGTTATCGTGATCGGCGGTACGCTGTGGGTCATGCATAACGTCAGCATGAACATGATGTCGCGCTAACCTTGCGTTAAGCGCGCATCCTCGCGCCGGTTGCACATGCCATAGCGTGCGGCCGGCGCGGTTTCCCTCCCCTGCTTCATCTGCGCTTTATTTGCACATCAACTGCTGATCAGTTGCGCGCCAGCATCTCCATCGGACGGCCACGTCCCGTCACGAGACATCCCGACCTGAACGCTTCGCCCTGACTGCTGGCGGCAGCGTCGCCAAACCCTCTGCCCAGCGCATCCAGCTTCACCTGTTCGGCACCTTGCGCGCAAGCGAACGTGCTGGCCTCCCGCGCCTGCGCATGCAGCAGCGCCCGGTCGGCAACCAGGTAAGCCAAAACGGCAATAACGGCGATGTGGAAAACTTTTCTCATGGGTTCGTCTCCTCGCGACTTAAGCGTACAGCGAACAACGGACGCTTAAATCTAGGGCAACCCCTGTAAGCCGCCATTGCGCCGCATCGTGTGGAAGCGCTTCCAGTGCCGCTTTTTTGTGCAGCGCACTTCTCCTGCGCAGGACCATCCAGCAATGTCAATGCCGAGTTTCGCAATAAATAAAAAACGCACTTGTGGCAGCGCAACATTATTATTTTGAGTTATCCTCGTTAACCCTGACCGTCATGCGTTTTGGTTACGCGCGTGCGCAAGCCGCGCATCGTCCCGCGCCCCTCGGGGCCGTCCGTCGAAATGTCCATGTAAGGTTTTTTGATCCTTCGCCCTGGGGGCGAGGGCCTGCTATTCGCGTTCAGGCGTTTCATCAAAGAGCAAATGCACCTCCCATCAGTCCTCGACCTCCTGATCTGGGTCCCCATCGTCGCCGGTATCGTCGTGCTGCTCGGCGGCTCTGACAGCGCGCAAAGCCGCACGCGCTGGCTTGCGCTGATCGGCGCGGCCGTCAGCATCCTGCCCGTCATTCCGCTGGTAGCGGGTTTCGATTCGTCGCTGTCGACGATGCAGTTCGAGCAGCAGTCCGCGTGGCTGCCCGAGTTCGGCATCTCGTATCACCTCGGGGTCGACGGCATTTCGCTGTGGTTCACCGTGCTGACGGCCGTGACGACGCTGATCATCGTGATCGCGTCGTGGGAATCGATCACCACGCGCGTCGCGCAGTACTACGGCGCGTTCCTGCTGCTGTCCGGCTGCATGCAAGGCGTGTTCACGTCGCTCGACGGCATGCTGTTCTTCGTGTTCTTCGAAGCGTCGCTGATTCCGCTGTATCTGCTGATCGGCACGTGGGGCGAAAAGCGCCGCGTCTACGCAGCCGTGCGTTTCTTCTTCTTTTCGCTGGTCGGCTCGCTCGCGATGCTCGCCGCGCTGATCTACCTCTGGGCGCACTCGCACACGTTCGACATCGCCACGTGGCGCACGCTGAAGCTCGACTTCATGCCGCAGATCATGGTGTTCATCGGCTTTGTCGCGGCCTTCTCGGTGAAGGTGCCGATGTGGCCCGTGCACACGTGGCTGCCCGACGTCCACTCGGATGGCCCGACGGGCGCCGCCGTGCTGCTCGGCATGCTGAAGATGGGCGGCTACGGCCTGCTGCGCTTCGCGCTGCCTATCGTCCCGGACGCCTGCCACTTCTTCGCACCGGCGATGATCGCGCTGTCGCTGGTCGCGGTGATCTACGGCAGCCTGCTCGCGCTCGCGCAGACCGACATGCGCAAGCTGCTCGCCTACTCCGCCGTCGCGCACATGGGCCTCGTCACGCTCGGCCTGTTCACGTTCGACCGCATGGGCACGGAAGGCGCCGTGGTGCAGATGCTGTCGTACGGCATCGTGTCGGGCGCGATGCTGCTGTGCACGGGCATGCTGTTCGACCGCACGAAGAACGGCTCGATCGATGCCTACGGCGGCGTCGCCAACTCGATGCCCAAGCTCGCCACGTTTGCGATGCTGTTCTCGATGGCGAACGTCGGCTTGCCGGGCACGTCGGGTTTCGTCGGCGAGTTTCTGGTGCTGATGGGCGCGATCCGCTTCAACTTCTGGGTTGGCGCGACGGCTGCGCTGACGCTGATCCTGAGCGCCGCGTACACGCTGTGGATGTACAAGCGCGTGATGTTCGGCGCGGTCAAGAACACGCGCGTGTCGAGCCTGCGCGATCTGGGCCGCCGCGAATTCGTGCTGCTCGGCGCGATGGCCGTGCTGGTGCTGGCTATCGGCGTGCGTCCGAAGACCTTCACGGACGCGATCGGCCCGGCCACGGAAAACCTCGTTGCGCAAGCACAGGGCTCCGCGCTGCCGACGGATACGGGCGTCGCTTCGAACAACCGTGCGCCGGCTGCTGCGCCTCGTATGCCGGGCTGATCGGCTTCGACGGCAAGCATTCGACGGGCGTCCATCGGACGCCCGTTTTTATTTGCGTTGGCGCATCCGCGTTGGCGCATTTGCGTTGGCGCATTCGCGCTGGCGCATTTGCGCTGGCGCATTTGCACAGGCCCAACAAAAAACGGCCTCGCATCGCTGCGAGGCCGTTTCTACATCGAGCCTGAAACGCGCGCTTATCCGCCGCGCCTCTCCATAAAACCGCCGAAGAACGCTCGCGCGTTCGCTTCGAGACTTTCCAGGTGATAGCCGCCTTCCTGCACGATCACGGAAGGCAAGCGCAACGCGCCGATCGCTTCACCGAGCCGCCCGAAACCTTCCGTCGTGACGGCCACCTGCGACTGCGGATCATCCTTGTAGATGTCGAAGCCCAGCGCGAGCACCAGCGCGTCGGGCTCGAAGCGCGTCAACACACGCAGTGCGTCGTCGAGCCTGTCGAAGAACACCGCTTCCGACGAACCATGCGGCATCGGCAGATTGACGTTGAAGCCATCGCCCGAACCCGCACCGCGCTCTTCCTCATAGCCCGCTACCACGGGATAAAAGTTGATCGGATCGCCGTGAATGGAGATGTACAGCACGTCGTCGCGTCCGTAGAAAATCTCCTGCACGCCCTGGCCGTGATGCATGTCGGTGTCGAGGATCGCGACGCGCCTGAAGCGGCTGCGCAACGACTGCGCCGCAATGGCCGCGTTGTTCAGATAACAGAAGCCGCCCGCCGCATCGGCGCGTGCGTGATGGCCCGGCGGCCGGCACAGCGCATAGGTTTCGCGCGCGCCTGCGTTGACGGCCGACGCCGCCGCCAACGCGCTCTGCGCCGACCAGTACGCGGCACGCCACGTATTCGCGCCCACGGGGCAACTGCCGTCGGCAAGATATCGCGCCGCCTTCGCGAGCACGCCGCGCAACGGATTCGGATCGCGCACGTAGATGTTCGACATTACTTCGTCGCCCCAGTCGTCGGGCATCTTCTTCCAGTCGCGGTGCGCCTCTTCCAGAAAGCGCAGATAGTTCATGTCGTGCACAGCGGCAATGGCGGCCGTGCCATGATCGGCCGGTTCGACGACATCGAAGTCCAGCGACTTCGCCGCGGCCACCAGCCGCGCCGCGCGTTCGGGCACTTCCTGCGGCTCACGCATCTGGCCACGCGACAGATAAGAGCGCGGATGATGCAGCAGTTGTTCGGGGTGAAAAAAAGTCTTCATCGCCAATCCTTTCTTATTGCGCATCCGCCGTCGCCATCGCGCCCGCGCGCGCCAGCACCGCATTGAGCAGCACGTTCGCGCCGCGCGTGACGTCTTCAGGCAGCGCGTCTTCGGCCTCGTTGTGCGACAGTCCGTCGACGCACGGAATAAACACCATCGCCGTCGGGCAATAACGCGCGAGATGAATCGCATCGTGACCTGCGCCGCTGACGATGCGTTCGTTCGAATAGCCGAGCGCTTCGACCGCTTGCGCCACCAGATCGACGCATGCGCTATCGAACGGCGTCGCGGGGCTGCGCCAGTACGTTTCGACGCGAAGCTGCACGCCGCGCGCTTGCGCCACGCGCTCGAAGGCCGCGCGCAGATCACGCTCCATCGCATCGACTTCGCTGTCTTCGTGATGACGCAGATCGACGGTGAACGACACTTCGCCTGCAATCGTGTTGCGCGACGCATTCCTGATGCCGACCTGCCCGATCGTCACGAGCCCGCGCGGCGCGTAGCGTTCGACGATGCGCTCCAGCTCCGTCGCCATCTGCGCGCTCGCAAAGTAAGCATCCTTGCGATACGGCATCGGCGTCGTGCCCGCATGCGCGGCCATGCCCGTCACCGTGACGTCGAGCCAGCGGATCGCCTGGCCGCCCGTCACGACGCCGATGGTCGTGCCGTTCGCTTCGAGCACGGGGCCTTGCTCGATATGCGCTTCGAAATACGCATCGACGGCCTGGCCTTTAACCGCGCGTGCGCCGCGATAGCCGCTCTTTGTCAGCGCATCGGCGAGCGTGATGTGATCGGCGTCTTCCTTCGCCAGCGCGTCGTCGAGCGACGTGATACCCGTGAACACCGCAGAACCGAGCATCGCAGGCGTGAAGCGCGCGCCTTCCTCGTTGGTCCACGAGACGATTTCGATTGGCTTCTCCGTCACGATGTTGGCGTCGTTCAGCGCGCGCACCAGTTCGAGCGCGGCAAGCACGCCGTAGACGCCGTCGAAGCGGCCGCCTTCCGGCTGCGTGTCGAGATGGCTGCCGATCAGCACAGGCGCTGCATCCTGCTGCGCACCTTCGCGGCGCGCGAACAGATTGCCGATTTCGTCGATGCTCACCGTCATGCCCGCGTCGCGGCACCACGTGGCGAACAGATCGCGGCCGCGCACGTCTTCATCGGTGAGCGCAAGACGCCGCACGCCGCCCTTCGGCGTCGCGCCGATTTGCGCCATGTCCGTCAGGCTTCGCCAAAGGCGCGCGCCGTCGATTTGCAACAGATCTTTCATGAGTCTTCCGGGTCGTTCAACGTGAGTTCGGTTCAATGCGCGCCGACGGCTTCAGCCTGTTCCGCGTGCGCCGCGCGCCGTGCGTCGAGCGCGACGATGCACACCAGCGAAATCCCCGCGAGGCAGGTATAGAACACCGCGAGCGGCCACCATTGGCCCGTATAGCGATGCGCGAGCCACGTGCCGACCAGCGGCGTGAGACCGCCCGCCACCGCGCCGCACACCTGGTACGCGAGCGAGATGCCCGAGTAGCGCACGCGTGTCGGGAAGATGCCGCTGACGAAGCCTGCGATCACCGAGTAGAAGCTCGCCATGCAGACCACGGCAATCGCGATGCCGATCACCATCGGCACGGCCGAGCCGCTTTGCACGAGCATGAACATCGGATACGGCGAGATCATCGCGAGCAAGGCCGCGATCTTCAGGAAGCGCGCGCCGCCGATGCGCTCTGCCAGCCAAGCGGCTAGCGGCTGCGACACGAACTGGATGATCGCGACGGCGAACAGGCAATCGAGAATCAGCGAGCGCGTCACGCCGACGTATTGCGTCGTGTACGCGATCATGAACGTGTTGGTGAAGTACACGCCCGCAATACCGATCGTATTCGCGCCGATGCACAGCAGCACGAGGCCCCATGCCGAGCTGAACACTTCGGCGATGGGCAGCTTCGCCGTGCGGTTCGATTCCTTCACACGCTGGAATTCCGGCGATTCGTTCACGCCGAGACGGATCACGATACCGACGATCAACAACACGGAGCTGGCGAGGAACGGCAGACGCCAGCCCCACGACATGAAGTCCGCCTTGTCCATCGAGGTCACCGCGCGAAACGCGATCAGCGACAGAATCAGTCCCGCCGGGCTGCCTAGCTGCGCAAACGAAGCGAAGAACGTGCGGCGCCCTTGCGGCGCATGTTCGCCCGCCATCAGCACCGCGCCGCCCCACTCGCCGCCAACCGCAATCCCCTGCACGACGCGCAGCAGCACGAGCAACACCGGCGCAAGCATGCCGACTTTCGAATAGTCGGGCAGCAGGCCGACGCACACGGTCGCAACGCCCATCATCATCAGCGTGGTCATCAGCGCTTTCTTGCGGCCGATGCGGTCGCCAAGATGGCCGAACACGATGCCGCCCAGCGGCCGCGCGAAAAAGCCCACGGCAAAGGTCGCGAACGACGCCATCGTGCTGACGAAGCGGTCGCCCGACGGAAAGTACAGCTCGCCGAATACGAGCGCGGCGGCCGTCGCGTAGATATAGAAGTCGTACCACTCGATCATCGTGCCGATGAACGCGGCCGTTGCGGCGCGTCCCGGCTGACGGGCGGTACTGATGGCTTGGGTCATGCTGGCTCCTGATACACGTCTGACGTGGGTTGAACCCGTGGTTTCGCGCGCGGTGTTGGGATGGATATGCCGCCCTTCTCCCCGGGCGGTCGCGCGCCACGGCATGTGACATTTATCGGCGGCCAGAAAACATTAGTCAAATTTCGAGTTATTATTCGGTTCATAAATTCAACTTATAATTTCCTTCGATGCGTACCGACATCGCCCGCTTTCTGAACGACCGGCTCGACTGGAATCTGCTGCGCACCTACCTCGTCATCATGCAGGAGCGCAGCCTGAGCCGCGCCGCCGCACGCCTGCACGTCACGCAGCCAGCCGTGAGCCAGGCGTTGCGGCGTCTGGAGGAAACGCTGGAGCGCAAGCTGATCGACCGGCGCGGCCCGTACTTCGCGCCGACCCAGGCGGGCGAAGAGGTCTATCGCATTGCGAGCGATATCTACGGCAACATCTCGCGGCTCGAAACCGAGATCGACGACCGCACCGAGGACATCAGCGGGTCGATTCGCCTGTTGACCATCAGCCGCATCGAGTCGCCCGTGTACGACGAGTTTCTGGCGGACTTTCATCGCGCGTATCCGCGTATCGACTTGCAGATCGAAGTGATGCGCTCGTCCGACATCATCTCGTCGCTGCTGCAGAAAACGGCGACGGCGGGCCTCGGCCTGTGCCGCTCGCCGCACGACAAACTGGAAATGCGCTGCTTCCTGCGCCAACGCTATGCGATTTTCTGCGGCCGTCATCACCGGCTGTACGGCAAGTCGCCATTGACAATGGAAGACCTGCTCGCGGAAAACTTCGTGTCGTTCACGAGCGACCAGATCGGCGACAGCCTGTCGCCGCTGACCGTGTTTCGCGACCAGAAGGGCTTCACGGGGCGCATCGTCGCGTCGTCGCCGAGTCTCGATGAAGTGCGGCGGCTGATCTTCGCGGGCTTCGGCATCGGCTGCCTGCCCGAGCACATCGTGCGCGACGACATCGCGCAGCAGCGCCTGTGGCGTCTGCCGCCCGAAGAAGGACTCGTCGATGTCGACGTGCATCTGCTGTGGCATCGCGAGCGCAAGATGAATGCGGCGGATCACGCGTTTCTCGACAGCATGGAGCGCTGCATGCGCCGCTATGCGCTGGCGGAACGACTGGGCAAATGACCTGTCTGCGAAGCACCCGACTGGTGCGCACGCGCGCGCGCAGATCGCGATCTCGCTTCAACCTTGTGCACGAACCGCATGCGACAAGCGCCGAATCCAAGTAAAGACGGCAATGGCATGCTTATCGCTTAGTGACAGGCAGGAGCCGGTGCAGCATCCGGTTTAGCAGTCACAATCTGGCAAATGGACGACTAGGGTTCCGGTCCGCATCGATGCGAACGCAAGCATCCGGTGTGCGACGCTGGTCCGAGAGTTGTCGACCTCGATGAGGTTACACGGCGGGATAAAAGCCCGGGAGAGAACGCGATGCGTCGCGCCGCTCCTGCCGTCGATAACCGTCCCTGCGAGGTCAACCTCATGCGCAAGCTTCGTTTTGCAGCCGCTGCCGCCGTCGCTCTCTCCCTGTGTTTTTCCACGCCTTCATTCGCTCAAGCCCGTAAGGACTTCAAGGTCTGCTGGACCATCTACGCCGGCTGGATGCCGTGGGGCTATGCGAAAACGCAAGGCATCATGTCCAAATGGGCGAAGAAGTACGGCATCAACGTCGATGTCGTGCAGTTGAACGACTACATCGAATCGATCAACCAGTACACGGCCGGCAAGTTCGACGGCTGCGCGATGACCAACATGGACGCGCTGACCATTCCCGCCACGGGCGGCGTGGACAGCACGGCGTTGATCGTCAGCGACTACTCGAACGGCAACGACGGCGTGCTCATCAAGGGCGTGGGCAAGAAAGTCGCCGACCTCAAGGGTCAGCCCGTCAATCTCGTCGAACTCTCCGTCTCGCACTATCTGCTGGCGCGCGCGCTCGAATCGGCAGGCATGAGCGAGCGCGACATCAAGACCGTCAACACGTCGGATGCCGACATTTCCGGCGCGTTCGCGACGCCCGCCGTGCACAACGCCGTCACGTGGAACCCGATGCTCGCCGATCTGAAGGCGAAACCGAACGTCACCGAAGTGTTCGATTCGAGCCGCATTCCGGGCGAGATCATGGACATGATGGTCGTCAACACGAAGACGCTGCATGACAACCCCGCGCTCGGCAAGGCACTGACGGGCGCATGGTTCGAAATCATGCAGACGATGCACGGCACGTCGCCCGACAGCCAGGCCGCGCTCACGGAGATGGCGAAAGCATCGGGCACCGACCTCGCGGGCTACAAGGCGCAACTCTCGACCACGGCGCTCTTCTACACGCCGCAACAGGCGCTCGATTTCGCCACCAGCCCGAACATGCCGAAGATCATGACGCGCGTCGCGCAGTTCTCGTTCGATCACGGGCTGCTCGGCAAGGGCGCACCGAACGCGGGCGCAGTGGGCATGGCGTTCGACAACAACGTGGTGGTCGGCAGCAAGAGCAACCTGAAGCTGCGTTTCGATCCGACGTACGTGCGCCTCGCCGCGCAAGGCAAGCTGTGAGCGCGGCTGCGTTCTGAAGGAGAGGCCCATGCGGCTCATCAACCGACATCCCGGCCGCACCGGCAGTCTCATGCTGTTGCTGCTGCCCTTCATCGTGCTGATCGCGGTGTACTTCACCGGCTCGTCGCTGCGGCTGCAGGCCAATCCCGACGACAAGCTGCTGCCGAGCGCCACGCAGATGAAGGACGCACTGCACGAGTACGCGTTCTCCGAAGACAAGCGCACGGGCGAATACATGATGTGGGACGACACGGTGTCGAGCATGAAGCGGCTCGGCATCGGGCTGGCCGCGAGCGCGGCGATCGCGCTGGTGTTCGGCATCGTGACGGGCAGCATTCCGCTCGCGGGCACCACCCTGTCGCCGTTCATCACGGTGATATCGATGATCCCGCCGCTTGCGGTGCTGCCGATTCTCTTCATCGTGTTCGGCCTCGACGAGCTGTCGAAAGTCGTGCTGATCGTGATCGGCATCACGCCGATGATGATCCGCGATCTGCAACAGCGCACGCGCGAAATTCCCGAAGAGCTATGGATCAAGGCACAAACGCTCGGCGCATCGAGCTGGACGCTGATTCTGCGCGTGATCGTGCCGCAACTGTTGCCGCGTCTGTTGATCGCATTGCGTCTGGCGCTGACGTCGGCGTGGCTGTTTCTGATCGCGGCGGAAGCGATCGCCTCGACGAATGGCCTCGGCTATCGCATCTTTCTCGTGCGCCGCTATCTCGCGATGGATGTGATCCTGCCGTACGTCGCGTGGATCACGCTGCTCGCGTGGTTGATCGACGAAGCGCTGCGCCGTCTCACGCAGTGGGCGTTCCCCTGGTACAACGGAGGCCGCGCATGATCGAGATCCGCAACCTGTGGAAACAATACGACGATCAGGTCGTGCTGGAGCGGCTCAATCTGCGCATCGCGGAGGGCGAATTCTGCTCGATGGTCGGCGCGTCGGGCTGCGGCAAGTCGACCTTCCTGCGCCTGCTGCTCGGCCAGGAACGTCCGACGCGCGGCGCCATCCTGCTCGATGGCGAACCGTTGCCGCCGGAGCCGGACCCGCATCGCGGCGTCGTGTTCCAGCGCTATTCGGTGTTTCCGCATCTCACCGTGCTGCGCAACGTGATGCTCGGCCTCGAACTGCCGCATGCGCCGCTCACGGGGCGCCTGTTCGGCGCGCGCCGCCGCCTTGCAAAAGATGAAGCCGTGGCGATGCTCGCGCGCGTCGGTCTCGCCGATTCGCTCGACAAGTATCCGCATCAACTGTCGGGCGGCATGCAGCAACGTCTCGCGCTCGCTCAGGCGCTGGTGATGAAGCCGCGCGTGCTGCTGCTCGACGAGCCGTTCGGCGCGCTCGACCCTGGCATCCGCCGCGACATGCACGAACTGCTGACGGGCCTGTGGCGCGAGGCGAAGCTGACCGTTTTCATGGTCACGCACGATCTGAAGGAAGGCTTCACGCTCGGCAGCCGAGTGCTGGTGTTCGACAAGGTGCGCATCGATCCGCAAGCGCCGCAGGCGTACGGCGCGCGCATCACCTACGACATTCCCCTCGAACGCAACGGCGTGCGCGAACCGCACGCGGCGACGACGATTCCGCCGCTGCTCGCCGTGCCTGCATGATGGAAAGGACACAACACATGAACGAAACATTGCTCGAAGAAACCGTGCCCGGCGGCGGCCATGCATCGCTGATCGTCAAGCGCGGACAGTTGTTGCGCATCACCGATCCGCGCGGCGGCGCGAACGTCGCGATGCTGCTCTTCAATGCCACCGAAAAAAGCGAGCGCCTGAATCTGCCCGATACGCTCAAGTGCCAGCACACGGCTAAACTGACCAAAGGCCATTGCCTGTATTCCGACATGGGCCGCGTGCTCGCTGCCATCGTCGCGGATACGTGTGGCTGGCACGACAGTCTCGCGGGTGTATCGAACGCGGCGGAAGTGTTCGAGAAGTACGGACAAGGCCGCTATCAGGAACTGCGCAACGCGTTCTATCGCAACGGCACCGACAACCTGCTCGTCGAACTCGGCAAGTGGGGGCTCGGCGTGTCGGATCTGCTCATGACGCTCAATCTCTTCAGCCGCGTCGATGTGACGGATGCGGGCGCGCTCAGCTTCGTCGAAGGCAATTCGAAAACGGGCGACTACATCGAACTATATGCGCCGATGAACACGCTCGTCGTGCTGACGGCGATCCAGCATCCGCTCGACCCGAACCCCGAGTACGCACCGAAACCCGTGAAGCTCACGCTGCGCGCCGCCGACAGCCAGGTCGCGGAAATCTGCCGCACGTCATGCGATGAAAACGCGCGCGGCTTCATCAACACCGAACGATTCTTTCTCTGAGCGGAACGCGCGCCATGACGACATCCATCCTCACGACCAGCAGGCTCGACCCCGCCGACGCGATCTTTCGCGAGACCTTGCCTGCGGGCGAGCCATGGCTCAAGGAACTGAAAGCCGGCCAGACGCTGCGCATTCGCGACGTAGAAGGCAATCAGGCAATCGACACGCTGTTCTACAGCCTCGCCGATCCGCGCGAGCGCTACGACGCGCAACGCACGCTGCGCCGCCAGCAAAGCCTTTATCTGACCACGGGCACCGTGCTCTATTCGAACCTCGGCAACCCGATGCTGACCATCGTCGCCGACACCTGCGGACGTCACGACACGCTCGGCGGCGCATGCGCGCAGGAAAGCAACACCGTGCGCTACGCGCTCGAAAAGCGCTACATGCACAGCTGCCGTGACAACTACCTGCGCGCCTGCGCGCACGACGGCCGTCTGTCGAAAACCGACATCGCCGCCAACATCAATTTCTTCATGAACGTGCCCGTGACATCCGAGGGCGGCCTCACATTCGAGGACGGCATTTCCGCGCCCGGCAAATACGTCGAAGTTCGCGCGGAAATGGACGTGATCGTGCTGATTTCGAACTGCCCGCAACTGAACAATCCGTGCAACGCCTACAACCCCACTCCCGCGGAGCTGACGATATGGAACTGAGCACGCTGCGTCTGTGGCTCTACACGGTGATGAAAGTACGCGCCGGGCGTTTGCTGCGCATCGACGGCGCTATGGAATACACGAAGCACCCAGCCCGCTTTTAAGAACCGAAACGAAGCGACCTGCCGTGGACGACCTCGGCATGCATGCCCACGTGGCGGGACGACCCGCCCACGCATTGAACATCCACTCATGTTCGATAAAGTCCTCATTGCGAATCGCGGCGCGATTGCCTGCCGCATTCTGCGCACGCTGCGCGAACTGAACGTCGAAGGCATCGCCGTCTATAGCGAAGCGGACCGCGCGAGCCGTCACGTCAGCCTCGCCGATACGGCATGCAGTCTCGGCGACGGCGCGGCAAGCGTCACCTACCTCGACATCGCGAAGCTTCTGGAAATCGCACGCGCGCAAGGCGCACCGGCCATCCATCCGGGCTACGGCTTCCTGTCCGAAAACGCGGCGTTCGCCGAAGCATGCGAAGCGGCTGGCATCGCGTTCATCGGGCCGACGCCCGCGCAATTGCGCGCCTTCGGTCTGAAGCACACGGCCCGCGCGATCGCCGCCGAACAAGGCGTGCCGATGCTCGAAGGCACGGGCCTGCTCGACGGGCTCGACGCCGCGCTCGAAGCGGCGCAACGCATCGGCTACCCGGTGATGCTGAAAAGCACGGCGGGCGGCGGCGGGATCGGCATGCGCGTGTGCCGCTCGGCGGAGGAACTGGCGGCGCAGTTCGACAACGTGAAGCGCCTCGGGCAGAACAATTTCAGCGACGCCGGCGTGTTCCTCGAAAAGTACATCGAGAAAGCGCGGCATCTCGAAGTGCAGGTATTCGGCGACGGCGAGGGCGCGGCCATTGCGCTCGGCGTGCGCGACTGCTCCGTGCAGCGGCGCAACCAGAAGGTGCTCGAAGAAACGCCCGCGCCGAACCTGCCCGACGGCGTCGAAGCCGCGCTATGCGAAGCGGCGATCCGGCTCGCGCAAGCGGTGTCGTATCGCTCGGCGGGCACGGTCGAATTCGTCTACGACAGCGATGCTGCGCGCTTCTACTTTCTCGAAGTGAACACGCGTTTGCAGGTCGAGCATGGCGTGACCGAACAGGTGTGGGGCGTGGACCTGGTGCGCTGGATGATCGAACTGGCGGCGGGCACGCTCGCGCCGCTCGACGTGTTGGCGCGCGATCTGAGGCCGCAAGGCCACGCGATCCAGGCGCGCCTCTATGCGGAAGATCCCGGCCGCGATTTCAAGCCCTGCCCCGGGCTGCTGACCGACGTGTCGTTCCCGCCTGCCGATGGCCGCGCGCTGCGCATCGACACATGGATCGAGGCCGGTTGCGAGGTGCCGCCGTGGTTCGATCCGATGCTCGCGAAGCTGATCGCCTGGCAACCGACCCGCGATGCGGCGCGCCACGCGCTCGACGCCGCGCTCGAAGCGTCGCGCATCTACGGTGTCGAGACGAACCGCGACTATCTGCGGCAGATTCTTGCCGACACGCCGTTCGCGAGCGGCCATCCGTGGACGCGTTGCCTTGAAGGCCTGCGTTATCGCGCATCGACATTCGAAGTGCTCAGCGGCGGCACGCAGACTACCGTGCAAGACTACCCGGGCCGTCCGGGTTACTGGGCCGTCGGCGTGCCGCCCTCGGGACCGATGGACGACCGTGCGCTGCGCCTCGGCAACCGTCTGCTCGGCAACGACGCACAGGCCGCCGCGCTCGAAATCACGATGAGCGGGCCCACGCTGCGGTTCAACACGGATGCCGTCGTCACCGTGACGGGTGCGACATTGCCCGTCATGCTCGACGAGATTCCGCAGCCGATGAACACGACGTTCCTCGTCGCAGCCGGTTCGACCCTCGCGCTCGGCACGATCCGCGGCGCGGGCGCGCGCGCCTATCTGTGCGTGCGCGGCGGGCTGGACGTCGCACAGTATCTGGGCAGCCGCAGCACCTTCACGCTCGGGCAGTTCGGCGGCCACGGCGGACGCGCGCTGCGGGCGGGCGACGTGCTGCATCTTCATCCGCTCGCTGATCGCAATGCGGGCGCTTCAATGCCTGCTGCGCTCACCCAGCGCCTCGACGATGTGCGCGTGCTGCGCGTGATCTACGGCCCGCATGGCGCGCCCGAATACTTCAGCGCGCCCTATATCGATCAGTTTCTCGACACCGACTGGGAGATCCATTTCAATTCGAGCCGCACAGGCGTGCGGCTGATCGGCCCGAAGCCCGAATGGACGCGCGCCGACGGCGGCGAAGCGGGGCTGCATCCGTCGAACATTCACGACAATCCGTATGCCGTCGGTGCAGTCGATTTCACGGGCGACATGCCCGTCATTCTCGGCCCCGATGGCCCGAGTCTCGGCGGCTTCGTGTGTCCTGTCACGGTGATCGAAGCGGACCTGTGGCAGATCGGCCAGTTGAAGGCAGGCGACAAGGTGCGCTTCGTGCCCGTCGATATCGCCACCGCCCGCGCAGCGGCACGCGCACGTATCGAAGAAATAGTCACGCTCGCCGCGCACGCAAGCACTCCGCAAGCCGGCGAAGAACGCGCGGCGTTGCAGTCGCCCATCGTGCTCAACGTCGGTGAAGGCGATGACCGGCTCGTCGCGCGACTGTCCGGCGACACGCATCTGCTGCTCGAAATCGGCCCGTCCGAACTCGATCTCGTGTTGCGCTTTCGCGGCCATGCATTGATGCAATCGCTCGAGGCGTTGCAGTTGCCCGGCGTGATCGATCTGACGCCCGGCATCCGTTCGCTGCAGGTCCACTATCAGCCGGAGCAGTTGCCGCTTGCGACGCTGCTCGATCACGTCGCGGCGACATGGCAGCGCGTGCTGCTGCAAAAGGATCTGCGGGCGCCGTCGCGTATCGTGCACCTGCCGCTGTCGTGGGACGACCCCGCGTGCCAGCTCGCCATCGACAAGTACATGACCACCGTGCGCAAGGACGCGCCCTGGTGTCCGAGCAATCTGGAGTTCATCCGCCGCATCAACGACCTCGATTCGATCGATGCCGTGAAGCGCATCGTGTTCGACGCGAGCTATCTGGTGATGGGGCTCGGCGACGTCTACCTTGGCGCGCCCGTTGCGACGCCGCTCGATCCGCGTCACCGGCTGGTGACGACGAAGTACAACCCGGCGCGCACGTGGACGGCCGAGAACTCCGTCGGCATCGGCGGCGCATATCTGTGCGTGTACGGCATGGAAGGACCTGGCGGCTATCAGTTCGTCGGACGCACGCTGCAGATGTGGAACCGCTATCGCGAAGTCGCGGATTTTGCGGGTCGTCCGTACCTGTTGCGCTTCTTCGATCAGATCCGCTTCTACGAAGTCTCCGCCGACGAACTGCTGCGCATCCGCGAAGCGTTTCCGCTCGGCCGTTATCCGCTGAAGATCGAAGAGACCGAGTTGTCGCTTGCCGACTATCAGGCGTTTCTCGAACGCGAGGCGCAAGACATTGCGCAATTCCGCACGCGTCAGCAAGCCGCGTTTCAGGCCGAGCGGCAGCGTTGGCACGAAGCGGGCAGCAACGAAGACGCGCTGGAGCCTCCCGTCACTGCCGACGCGGAAATCGCGCCGCTCACCGACGGCCAGATCGCCGTCGATAGCGAAATTGCCGGCAACCTTTGGCAAGTGCGCGTCGAGCCCGGCGCGACTGTCGAAGCAGGCGACGTGCTGCTCGTGATCGAATCGATGAAGATGGAGATATCCGTTATCGCGCCTTGCGCGGGCACGGTCGGCGAGATTCACGTCGCGCCGGGTTCGCCCGTTCGCGCGGGACAACGCGTCGTCGTGATCGAACAGCACGCATGAGACAACTCACTTGAACGCATTAAGGAACCATCCGACATGGCTTCATTCGATCTGCGTCTTCCCGCAGTGCGCGCCGCGTATCGTGAAGGCCGCGCGACGCCGCGCGCGCTGCTTGGCGCATTGCGCGAGCGCGCCGCCGCGCTGAACCCGGACTATCACCTGTTCATTCATCTGCTGTCGGACGCTGAGATCGAGCCTTATCTCGCGGCGCTCGACGGGCGCGATGCCGATTCGCTGCCGCTCTACGGCGTGCCGTTCGCCTTGAAGGACAACATCGACCTCGCCGGTATTCCGACCACGGCCGCGTGCCCTGCATTCGCGTATACGCCTCAAGAGTCTGCAACCCTCGTCGCGCAACTGATCGCGCTCGGCGCGGTGCCGATCGGCAAGACGAACCTCGACCAGTTCGCGACAGGCCTCAACGGCACACGTTCGCCATACGGCAAGTGCCGCAACAGCGTGCACGCCGCATATCCTTCGGGCGGATCGAGCGCGGGATCGTCGCTGGCGGTGGCGCTCGGCGTCGCGAGCTTCGCGCTCGGCACCGATACGGCCGGCTCGGGCCGCGTGCCCGCCGCGTTGAACAACCTGGTCGGCACCAAAGGGACGAAGGGCTTGCTGTCGACGGCGGGCGTCGTGCCCGCCTGCCGCACGCTCGACTGCGTGACGTATTTCACCGCGACAGCCAGCGAGGCGAGCGAACTGCTCGCGCTCACCGCCCGCCATGATCCCGCCGACGCCTATAGCCGCGTGAATCCGCAATGGAACGACGCGACCGCGTTCGGCGCCGTCACGCGCTTTCGCTTCGGCGTGCCGCGTCAGCTCGAATTCGCGGGCTGCGACGAGAGCCCCGCGCTGTTCGCGCAGGCGCGCGCGGCGCTAGAAGGGATCGGCGGCGAGGCCGTCGAGATCGACTTTGCGCCCTTCGTCGAAGCGGCGCGACTTCTCTACGAAGGACCGTGGGTTGCCGAGCGCTACAGCGTGGCAGGCGCGCTGATGGAATCGCAACCCGATGCCGTGCTGCCCGTGATTCGCGACGTGCTCGCCAAGGCGCCGGGCACGACGGCCGTCGATGCATTTCGCGCGCAATACCGGCTCCAGGCGCTGAAGCAGCGTTGCGACGCCGTGCTCGCGGAACTCGATTGCGTGCTGACGCCGTCCATTCCACGCGCCGTCACGCTCGACGAACTGGAGCGCGATCCTATCAGCCCTAACTCGCTGCTCGGGTATTACACCAACTTCATGAACCTGCTCGATTACGCCGCCGTCGCGACGCCTGCCGGCTTCATGCGCAATGGGCTGCCGTGGGGCGTCACGCTGTTCGGCCGCGGGTTCACCGATCAATACCTGCTGAGCGTCGCCGATGCGCTGCATCGCAAGCTGAATGTGCCGCTGATCGGCGGCGCGCAACAGCATGCGAATGCGACCTCGAATGCAGCCCGCCATGACAGGATGAAGCTCGTGGTGTGCGGCGCGCATCTGCAAGGGCTGGCGCTGAACGGGCAGTTGATCGCACGTGGCGCGCGGCTCGTCGAGAAGACGGCCAGCGCGCCGCGCTACCGGCTGTATGCGCTCGCGGGCGGCGGCGCGACGCAGCGGCCCGGCATGATGCGCGATGCGGCGAACGGCGCGGCAATCGAAGTCGAAGTATGGGAATTGCCCGCCAGCGAAGCAGGGTCCTTCCTCGCGGGCATTCCGGCGCCGCTCGCGCTCGGCAAGGTCGAGCTTGCGGACGGGCGCTGGGAAACCGGCTTCGTTTGCGAGGCGTACGGGCTCGAAGGCGCCGTCGATATCACGCAATACGGCGGCTGGCGCGCGTGGCTGCAGCGCGCCGCCTGAAACTCAAGCTTCGTATTGCGCGGCGTACAGCCGCGCGTGCCTGCCCGTCACCGCACGGGTCCAGATCTCTTCGTCGTCGAGGACGGTCTGGATCAGTTCGACGGGCATGCCGCCGTCGATGATCGCGGCCACGCGAAACCCGTCGATCGGTTCATACGGGGCAAGCAGGACCTCTTTGCCTTCGATCGCGCGGTCGAGATCGTCGACCTTGAACGCCAGGTGCGGCATGCGCCGCATCAGTTCGTGCAGCGGGCTATCGGCTTCGAAGCGGTGGTACTGGATGCGCGCGAGCTTGCAATCGCTGTCGCTCGTGTACATCCGGTACTGCGGGCTGTAGCGTTCGCCTTCGCGCACGTCGCTGGTCGGAATGCCGATGTGATGAAACTCGTAGATCACGTCGTCGCGCATGAACATGATGCTCTCCTTCTTCCTTTGCCTTTGTTGCCCGCGTTGCCGCGCTTACAGCGTCACGCGCGTCACGCCGCCTTCCGACAGCAACCGCACGCGCTCGCCCGCGTAGAACATCGGGCCGTCGGTGCTTTGCGTGATGGCGCGCAGCGAACCGTCGTCGAGGCGCACGGTGATTTCGACGCCCTGCTTCTTCTCGAAGTGGTTCTGCACCTCGTTGCCCGCCACCGCGCCCGCAATGCCGCCGATGATGCCCGTCAGGATCGAGCCGCGACCGCCGCCGATCGCGCTGCCGGCGATGCCGCCGATCGCGCCGCCGCCGAGCGCGCCGAGAAAGCCGGGCTGGCCGTTGCTGGTGTCGATGGTGACGGGGCGCACGCTTTCGATGGTGCCGAAGCGGACCGTTGCCTCGCGCTGGGCCTGCGACGCGCTGTAGACGTTGGCGGAGCCGTCGAAGGTTGCGCAGCCGCTCAAGGCGAGCGAGGCGACGAGCGCCGAAGCACATGCTGTAACGAATGACCTGTTCATGATGTTCCCCTCTATGAGCAGCGCACCGGGTTGTGTGGCGCGTTGCAGGTTCTTTCGATGTGTGAATCGTAAGCTCGAAGAATGAGAGGAAAATGAGCTGCGCATTTGCGCATTCGCACCGTCATTTCGTCTCAGCCTGAAACGTC
Organism: Paraburkholderia sp. XV; assembly: GCF_020177535.1. Taxonomy (NCBI): domain Bacteria; kingdom Pseudomonadati; phylum Pseudomonadota; class Betaproteobacteria; order Burkholderiales; family Burkholderiaceae; genus Paraburkholderia; species Paraburkholderia sp. XV. The sequence continues at coordinate 28,014 of NZ_JAGUUD010000077.1, forward strand.
GGCGCGGTGCCCGGCGCTACGATGACAGCCAGATCATGCAAACGGAGCATTGCAATGAAACGCGAGATCATCCGGGTCGAACCGCTATCGGGCTGGCTGGAACGCTGGAAGGCGCCCACTTCCGCCGTCACGCGGCACGGCGGCACGATCTATGTGTCGGGCCTGCCGCCGTTCGATCCCGAGACAGGCGAAGTCGCCGACGTGCCACTCGAACGGCAGACCGAGCTCGTGCTCGAACAGCTGAAGCTGTGCGTCGAGACGGCGGGTTCGTCGCTCGACAATGTGCTCAAGTGCCATGTCTATTGCACGTCGGTCGAGCAGTTCGCGGCCGTCAACGCGATTTACGCGCGCTATTTTCCGAACGATCCACCGGCGCGTATCTTTGTCTGCGTGCCCGCGTGGCCGGGGCGCTTCGACATCGAAATAGATTGCATTGCGGCGATTTGAACCGCGTTCGCTCACGTGGAGGACACGATGTTTTCAGTGCTGTTCGAAGTGCAACCGCGCGCCGACCGTTGGGATGCGTATCTCGGTTACGCGAAGCTGCTGAGGCCGGAACTGGAGCAGATCGACGGCTTCGTCGATAACGTCCGCTACGGCAGCCTCACGCGCGAGGGCGTGCTGCTGTCGCTGTCCGGCTGGCGCGACGAGAAAGCGCTGGTGAGGTGGCGCACGCAGGCGACGCATCACGGCGTGCAGGAAAAAGGCCGCACGCAGACGTTTAGCGATTATCGGCTGCGCGTGGGGCAGGTGACGCGCGACACGCGCCTGCCCGCCCGTCACACCTTGCACGAGCAACGACTCGACGAAACAGAAACGGGCGACGCGACCACGATCGTGCTGATCGACGCGCGACGCGACCCGGACTGGGTGAAACAGGCGGGCGCGCGCGAAGTCGCGGGCAAGCTGGGCTTGCGTGAAGACACAACGGGGCTCGTATCCTGGGATGCGTTCGACGCTGTGTTGACGCCGGGCGACGTCGTTCTGCTCACTGCATGGCGCGATGCGCAAGCCGCCGAGGCCTTTGCAGACGCGCTCGCATTGCCCGATGGCGCACGGCTGCGCAGCGTGCGCGTGGTGCGCGACTACGGCATGTTCGACCGCCGCGAAGCGCCGCAATACTATCCCGACGCTGCACGGCCTGGCTGAAGCTTATTTCCCGCTGTCCGGAAAGTCCGCGCCGACACTCGTGTCGCGCCACGCTTCGATATCGGCGAGTGTCGAATGCAGGCGCTTCGAAACGGCATCGACGCCAAACGCGCCCAGCACCAGATGACGCGGCGGCTGGTCGGTCTCCGTGATGCGGATCATTGCCTGAGCAGCACGCACGGGATCGCCGGCCTGATGCCCGCTGTTTTGCGCCGTCGCCTGCATGCGCTTGCCCGCCGTGTCCGCGTAGTCAGCAATACGGTTGGGCGTCTGCCTGAGCGAGCGACCTGCCCAGTCGGTGCGGAATGGGCCCGGCTCGACGCAGGTCACGCGGATGCCGAGCGGCCCGGCTTCCGTCGCGAGCGAGTCGGACCAGCCTTCGACAGCGTGCTTGCTCGCCGCGTAGTAACCCGAGCCAGGAAAGCCCGCGATACCCGCCACCGACGTGATGTTCAGCACATGCCCCTTGCGCCGCTCGCGCATGCCCGGCAGCACCGCGCGTGTCATCGCGAACAGGCCGAACACGTTCGCGTCGAACTGCGCGCGTATCTCCGCTTCGTCGCCCTCTTCGATCGACGACTGATAGCCATAGCCCGCGTTGTTCACCAGCACGTCGATCGCGCCAAAGCGCTGTTGCGCCGTCTCGACGGCAGCGGCGATCTGCGCGGCATCCGTCACGTCGAGCTTCACGCGGGCGAGACGCCCATCGGCGTCGCTGCCGGGCTCGGCCAGATCGGCGAGCGACGCGACGTTGCGCGCCGTCGCCACGCAGCGCCAGCCCCGTTCGAGCACCGCGCGGACCAGTTCCTTGCCGAAGCCGGTTGAACAGCCAGTAATGAACCAGACGGGCGTCGTGGACGTGGGCATTCAAAACCTCCTCGATGACGGAATGAGCGATCTGGCATCGACGCGTGTACATCGCGTCGACGCTTCGAAAAAAATGGTAGCCGGTAGACGAGAAACTTGCTGGCGGTCTGCCTGGGTTCAGGCTTACCTTCGCGCTTATTTACGGCCCACCAGATACTGAACGCCTTCGGGCCCGTAGCGTTCCGAATGGCTTTCATTGGCTTGCAGATGGAATACATCGCCCGTTCTATAGACCTGCTCCGCAGCGCCGATGCGTATCGCCAGTTCGCCGTGCAGAATCAACGCCTTCGCTTCGAACGAGTGGACATGATCGTCGACCGTGCCGTTCGCGTCGCGCGTGGCGGTCGCGATTTCCGCGTAGCCTTCGCTCTTCAATGCATTGATGAATTCGTCGCGTTCCATGATGATGGCCTTCCTTTCTCGTGTGTGCGATGACGCAGAAGCATCAGCATAGCCGGTTTTGCATCAAGGGATCGGCAGCGCGGCTCGCGGTAAACTCTTCGTTAGCCGTCATTTCATATCGCACAACGGAGAACGATATATGCGCCAGGCCATTCGCCATCTGAACGTGCGGGCGCGCGCTCGCGGACTGTTCGATTTCACCACGGAGGTCGCCGCTTTCGTACGCGACGCGTCGATCGCCACGGGCATCCTGACGGTGTTCTGCCGGCACACGTCGGCGTCGCTATTGATCCAGGAGAACGCGGACCCTTCGGTGCAGCGCGATCTCGAACGGCACTTCGCGATGCTCGCGCCCGAAGATCCCAAGCGCTACGAGCACGACACGGAAGGCCCCGACGACATGCCCGCGCATCTGCGCACGGCACTGACGCAGGTGCAATTGTCGATACCCGTCGAGCATGGCCGCATGACGCTGGGCACGTGGCAAGGCATTTATCTGTTCGAGCATCGCGCGCGGCCGCAGGAGCGCGATATCGTGCTGCATCTGATCGGTGAATGACATTTCAACGCACAACACCAACAAGGAAGTGAAACATGATTTTGCGCGCGCCTGTTCTTGTCGCGGCGGCCTCGCTCGCGATGCTGACCGCAGCCTGCACTCACACCGGCCCGGTCGAGTTCTCGCTGTCAGGCGCCGACGCGCCGATGACCACCAACGCGAACGACATGGACTTCGGCCCGATGGACCGCACCATCGCGCAGTGCAAGACGGTCTCGCGCAACGCGGGGCCGGGGCAGTGCACCAAGGTGCGCGCCTACGAGTCGTGCATGAAGAGCAAAGGCTATATCACCGTGCTCGGCCCGGAAAATCCGAAGGGTTGCGGCGACCCCGAATGGGAAAAAGACGTACGCAAGTGGCTTCAATAGCCCTGCGCCCGTCGGGGCCGAATTGCGCTCATGTTATCCACAATTTCTGTTGAAAGACCTGTGGAAAAGTTTTGGGTGCACGCGCTATCTGTATGATCAAACAGGCTTTCCTTGCACGTGCCCCCGATGCTCCCACCGCGCGGTTCCACCGATTGCGAAGTTCTATTGGCGCACTCGCATCGCATGTCCTTCAATTCAAGGTTCCGACTACCGAGATTGCCGACTGACTCCAAGGAGCCTTGCATGAAGACGGAAGATTCGCAGAAGATCGTGCACGAAATCGCAGAATCCACCGATGCCCCGGAAGAAGTCGTCTCGCAGATGTACACCGATGCCGTGCAGGCTTATGAGCGCGACGCACGCATCCTCGACTATGTGCCGCTCTTCGCGGCGAAGCGGGTGCGCGAGACCTTGCGCTCGCGCACGGCGTCACGGCGGTAAGGTTCCAGCCTCACAGCGCATTCCATCCGCGTCACAATAGTTTCGCGGCGGCACGCATGCGGCGCTTGCGCTCTTTCGCGAGCACATCGAGTGCGTGCACGGCGGCCGCATCGTCGGCGAACAGCGCCTGGTTGTCGCGCAGCAACTGCTCGCTCGCCACGACGTCGTTCAACGCGCCGAAGCGCTTCTGCAGTTTCTTGAGCGGCTTGATTGCCTTCAGCTGTTTTTTGGGCAGCATCGGCTCGAAGAACTCGGTCAGATAGCGCAGCTTTTTGCCCGCCTTGCGGACCTCGTGATACGACGCATAGTCCGAGCGCGTGGCACGCGCGGCGCGCTTCATGCGCTTCGCCATCGACTTCTGCGCCGCCCCGATACGCTTGCGCGCGAACTTCGGCAGCGGCGTGCGTTCGTGCGCGGTGTTCAGTTCCCGGTTCGCTTCCTTGAGCGTGTCGCGCAACGCGCCTTTCACGTCGGCCTGTTCGAGGATCTCGCGGCTCGAGTCGAGCGATTTCGAGCGGGCGGCGCGCATCGCGTCGCGCGGTTGCTTTGGGGCGTCTTTCGTTTCATCGAGCAACGCGATCAGGATGTCCCAGTCGCGCGTCTTGCCCGCAGCGCTCGCGTAGAACTTGAAAAGCGCGCGCTGCTGGTTGTCGAACTGCTCGTTCAGCAGCGGCCGGTACGCCCACAGCAACGTGCGCAAGCGTCGCAGCGAAACGCGCAGCTTGTGCAGGACTTCGGCATCGGGATCCGCGCGCAATGCAGCGGCGCAGGCTAGCGCATTGTCGATCAGCGGCGCGGCGTAGTGCGAGAAATGGGCTTGCGCGTTGCCATCGTGCGGCAGCGCAGTCCGTGTGTCGTCTTTCATGGCGTTCCCTGAATGGGTTGCTGACCCGGCGTGTCTGTCATGACCGAGTAAGCAATTCAGGGACCTGCTGCCTTGATGTGCCGTCGGCTTGCGTCCGCTGCGGCGCGCGACGCCGCAACGGCGTTGCGGCTCACTGCCCGCTCAGCAGCAGGTCGCAGGCGTCGGGCGTGCAGCCCGCCACGGCGGGCAGCTTCAGCGATGGCCACGGGCGGCGCTCGGCCGCGATGAAGTCTTCGACGCGCTTCAATATCTGCCAGAACGCGTTTTCGACGGCGCCCGCAGCGCCATACGCGGACGGCGTGAGCGTCCAGTGACGAAAGGTGGGCGCGCCATGGAACGCGCGCGCGTCGACCCGTGCCGACTCGTCGCACAACGTCACCACGAAATCCATCTGCGGCGCCCATTCGCTCGTGAATTCCAGCCAGCTTTTCGGATTCAGCAGCTCCAGACTGGAAAAGCCATGGCGCAACTCACCCATGGCCGCCGCCTGAACCTTGTCGGCGGGTTCGAGACCTGCGCTGAATGCGTCGAAATGCAATCCGTCCAGCTCGCGTAGCAAGGCTTCCGCCAAAATGCTGAGCGTCGCGTTGTCCCTGCAAAGGAACAGCACTCTTTGTTTTCTGGTCACCCTACACCCCGTCATGCAGATTTTATTTTTTGCGGGATTCTGAGCGCACAGTTTTTCATATTGGTGACAGAATCCCAATCGTCCAACCGATTCGCCGCAAGACCGTTTAGGTATCACGCCAATTTGCGTTCAGCCAGCCAGCGTTAACGATAATCAGGCGTCTGGTCCCAATTGCCGGGTCGAGCCAGCGTGACGGGGGCGCCGGGTGTGGCGCGCCAGGCGGGACAACCCGGCCGTTCGGAGGCCGGATTGCGCATGGCGTTGCGCGGTCTGAAAGACCGGCTTTTTTTAAACGTTACTGTTACTTGACGATCGCGAGCAGTTCGACTTCGAACGTCAGATCGCTGTTCGGCGGGATCACGCCGACGCCGCGCGAACCATACGCGGTCGCAGCCGGGCAGGTCAGCCTGGCTTTCTCGCCCACTTTCATGGTCGCGACGCCTTGCGTCCAGCAGGGGATCACGCGGCCGAGCGGAAACTCTGCGGGGCCGCCATGCTTGGCCGAGTTGTCGAACTCGGTGCCGTTGGCGAGCGTGCCGCGGTAGTTGACGCGCACGACGTCGGCCGCCGTGGGTTGCGGGCCGCTTCCCTGCGTCAGGTGTTCGACGACGACGCCAGAGGGCAACTTCTCCGTCGATGCAGCGTTTGCGGTGAGCGACACCGATGCGAGCGCGGCCGCAGCGAGCAGGGCAACAACTGATTTCACGCGTATCTCCTTGGTGTGAATAGCGAGCCTCATTCTAGCGGATCGTCGCTGCGCGGCAGGAGACCTGAATCAACTTGCTACAAATACGTGCGCACTACGCCATTGCGCGATTCCAGGCGCTGTGCGCCTGGAACGGCTACACCCGCGGCGGGACAACACCCGCCGCGGGAAAAGCCGCGATTCGAAGCGTTGATGCGCCGCGCGTTCAGATCTTCGGGAAGTCGACAGTCGTGTCGTTGACCCGGTTGAACAGGTTGGTGAACGTGATGTCGGCGATCGCGAGCAGCGTCTCCGTAATCTGCTGATCGCTGTAACCCGCCGCCTTCACGGCATCGACGACTGACGCCGGCACCGTGCCGCGCGACGTGAACACGGTCCGCGCGAACGTGGCGATGGCATTCAGATGCGCATCGGCTGCATCGCGTCCTTCGCGCAGCGCGACGAGATCGTCGGCCGCGATGCCCACCTTCTTCGCCGCCAGCGAGTGAGCAGCGAGACAGTAGTCACACTCCGCGACGCCGCTGATCGCGAGCTTGATTGCTTCGACTTCCTTGCGCGACAGCGCGCCCTTGCCGAGCGCATCGCCCGTGGCGAGCACGATCTGCAGCGCAGCCGGGCTGTTCGAGCCGATGGCGGCATAAGCGTTCGGCACCATGCCGACCGCGCGCTTGATGCCTGTAAAGAGTTCTGCTGCCTGGCCGGTTGCTTCACTGACGGGTTGGCGATTCAGACGTTCCATGATGTTCTCCATATGTTGATGAGGTCTTTGCGTTGCGCGACTGGGTCAGCGCATGGAAGTCATTCTAGGAACGTGCGTTGCTACGGTGAATGCTGGTTCAAATCACGTTTATGCTCGAACGGCTCATCGGCTGACCGGCGTGGTGCGCTGTCTCTGCTATATTCGTGCGACGTTTGCCCAATAACAGCGCCGTCAGCGGGAGCGCGTGCCATGAGCACTCACGGGATCATGCGGATAACAAGGCGATTCGTACTGGTTGTGTTCGCGCTAATGGGCCTCACGCTCGGCGCGCTGAGCTGGGCCGACGACAACGCGACAGCGCTCAAGGACAAATACGACGCGCTCGCGCCGCAACTCAAGTCGAACGCGTTCAACCGGCCGATCCATCTGGATTCGGAAGAGACCTCGAACACGTTGAAGGGCGACATCTATGCAGTCGTCGATTACCCGTTCGCCACCGTCAACCGAGCCTTCAACGACCCGCAGCAAGGCCCGGCCAACTGGTGCGAAGTCTTGATCCTGCATCTGAACACGAAGTACTGCCGCGCCTCCGCCAGCGGCAACGGCGCGACCATCAGCATGAACGTGGGCAAGAAGACGGAGCAGGAACTCGGCGACACGTACCGCGTGCAATTCAACTACAGGTCAGTGGCGACAAACCCGGATTATTTCCAGGTCGATCTGAGCGCGGCAACGGGACCGCTCAGCACGAGGGACTATCGCATCGTGCTCGAAGCCGTCGATATCGGAAAAGGACACACGTTCCTGCATCTCACGTATTCATATGGATTCGGCACGGCAGGACGCATCGCGATGAAGACGTATCTCGCGACGATAGGCAGTGCGAAAGTGGGATTCACCAAAGCGTCGGGCGACTATGTGGGCGGAGTGCGCGGGCTGGTGGAACGCAACACGATGCGCTATTACCTCGCCATCGACGCCTACCTGGCTTCGCTTGCGCTTCCCGCCGACAAGCGCGTCGATCAGCGTTTCGCCACGTGGTTCGATGCGACCGAGCAATATCCGCGTCAATTGCACGAAGTGGACCGGCAAGCGTACCTGCAGATGAAGAAGAACGAGTACCAGCGCCAGCAAACTGCGCAATAAAGCTATTCATGATTGCACGGCGCGATGCCGCGCGGCATGCTTGACGGCTGGCTAGCGGTCGATGGCCGCCATATCGTGAATGCGCAGGAAGTCTTCCCGCTCGTCGTAGAGCGCGGCGAGTATCGAGTGTGCTTCTAGGGGATCGAGATTGGGATCGGTGACCGTCATCATGATGTCGTACATGGCGACCGCGCCCGAATAGAACGCCGTCTTCGACTCGCGAAGCTGCGCCTGCGATACCCCACGCGAAATCTGACGTGCGCAAAATGCCTTCCAGAACGATTCAATGGTCAATGCCGCGTTCATCGTGCCCTCTCCGCTAAAACGCCATGGCTCAACCCCGCCCGCTGCGGCGTTTGCTCTCTCAGGTTCCGCGTGCAATCGGATCGCACTGCAAAGCGGTGCATCCGTGCACATCTGTTAAGCGCGATTGAATTGAGTACATCAAACGACCACGCATGGTTTTCCGGCGCAAAATATAACGACGCGATTTTCATCGCGCAATGTTGACGCCGGGATAATGCCGCTTTATTCGCCGACAAGCCGTGCACATGATGCGGCCCGACGGCCTTCGACACGCGGGCCTCGGCAACGCAAAACCCTTTGAAACGCCGTCATACAAGGCGCTATGGGCATCTGGATCGAGACCGGTGCGTTGTTCCTATCATAGTAGGTTTATACCGCACTGCAACCTGTTTGCAATACGGATACGCCTGGCATTTCTTTTTCACATCGAATGGAAAGTAAAGTGCATATATGACTTGATGATTTACCGATTGTCGCGTGAGCAAAAAAGTGAAGCCGGAAATCATTCATCGCCTGGTGAAGCAATATTTGCGCGAATACGCGAGCAGCGCGAATGAATCGCGCCGCTTGCAAGCTGTCGCACCCAGCTTAAGTAAAGGCCGCGTTCAAGCCACGGCGAGCTTGAACGAAGAAACGGTATCGTCGAGTTCGCGGCCCTGATGCCGCAGCGATTGCGAGGCAGCCGAAGCCTGTTCCACCAGCGCCGCGTTCTGCTGCGTCACCGTGTCCATCTGCGAGATCGCCTGGTTGACCTGTTCGATGCCGCGCCCTTGCTCTTCTGAAGCCGCAGCGATCTCCGCGATAATTTCGGAAACGCGCGCGACAGCCCGGTTCACATCGGCCATCGTACGACCTGCGTCATCTGCGAGAGACGCGCCGCTCTGGATCTCTTGCACCGAGCGTGCAATCAGTTCCTTGATCTCCTTTGCCGCTTGCGCCGAGCGCTGCGCGAGACTGCGCACTTCGCCCGCGACCACCGCGAAGCCGCGGCCTTCCTCGCCTGCGCGCGCCGCCTCGACAGCAGCGTTCAGCGCGAGAATGTTCGTCTGGAACGAAATGCCTTCGATGATCCCGGTGATCTCCGCGATCTTGCCCGAGCTGGAGCTGATCGCTTCCATCGTCGTCACCACGCGTTCGACGGTGTGGCTGCCTCGCTGGGAAATCTCCGACGCGTTCGACGCCAGCGACTTCGCATGCTGCGCGCTGTCGGCGTTCTGCTTGACGGTCGAGGTCAACTGTTCCATGCTCGCCGCCGTCTCCTGCAACGATGCGGCCTGCGCCTCCGTGCGGCGGCTAAGGTCGCTGTTGCCCGTGGCGATCTCGTTCGTCGCCGTGGAGACGCTTGCGCTGCTCGATCGCACACGGCCGACCGTTTCGGTGAGCCGGTCGTTCATGTCGCGCAACGCCTTCAGCAGTTCGCCTGCTTCGTCATCGCGGTCGACGACGATACGGCTTGTCAGGTCGCCCGTCGCAACAGTGCGCGCGACTTCGACGGCGCGCGTGATAGGTTGCGTGATCGAGCGCACCATGCGTATGGCAAGCACGAGCGATGCGAGTATCGCCAGCGCGCTCACGCCGAGAATGGCGTTGCGCAGCATCGCATAGCGCTCCTCGAAGTTCTGCACGATCTCGCCCTGGCGCTTCTTCGTGTAGCTCGCGTAGTCGTCGGTTGCCTTGACGAGCGCGGCCAGCAGCGGACGGCAATGGTCGTCCATTTCCCTGATCGCCTCATCGTGATGTTTGTTCAGCGCGAGGCCCACGATGTTAAGCGCAACGGGCCCATAAAGCCCTTCGACGCGATTCATCTCGGCGGCCAGCGAACGCGCGGTTTCGCTCGTGTCGCTCGCGCTGTTGATCATGTCGTTGAGCTGCTTGAGCTTGATGCCGACATCCTCATGCGCGCGTTTCACCGCAGCCGTCTCGAGGTCGAAATCTGCCTGGGTCGTGACGAGCACCAGATTGCGCGCGGCGATCGCGCGACGATCGACGGCCGCGCGCAACTCGGCCGCCACCTGCGCGCGCGCGTCGATGCCATGCACGTACTGGCCGAATGCCTGCGTCGTGCTGGCAAGGCTGAATAGCGAAACAACGGAAATGACAACGGCGATGGCCGCCATGGACAGAAAACCGACGAACAGCCTTGTCTTGATGGTCAAGTTCTTTTTCATTACTGGCCCCCGGGTTTTTACCGACAAAATCTGTTTTCGCAATGAATCTTTTTTGTGCAAAAAAACGCCTGCTCTCAGGTTTCAGGCGTTGTTCGTGCGGTGTCCGCGCGCTGTCTACGGGTTCTGCGCGCGGATTCGCTCCGATTTACTGGATATCGGCTTCCGCCTCCCAATATTTAACAATTTAGGGTTTTTACGCAGGCGTTCAATCGACCCGGGCGGGAATCGGCAGGATGCTCCCTGCCAAAGTACTCAGTAGGCGAGAAACAATGGGCGAAACGGGCAGCGCCTGCGCGCCGCCGGTGCGGCGGCAAAACGCGTGCCTTATGGGTTTTCGTGAAAGGGAAGATCAGTCCCAGTTTTCGTCAATCCACTCGATCGCCCATGTTCGCGCACATGTCATGGCGTCGGATTCGTCGACGAATGAATCGATATCGCCCGATTGGTGCACTTCGGCGGGCGTATTGGCCGTCGCCCCGCGAGTGAGCTTGGCTTGGGCGACATAGTGGCCGTCCTCGTCGTGCCTGGCCCGGCAGTCGATGTGAAATCCCTTGTAGTCGAAATGCATGGCAAACCCCCTGTAGCGAAGAAAGTGCGATGCAATCCGGGCATGGGTTTCTCCCGGCGGATGAATCAATCGTAGCATGGCAAATCGCGTGCTCGGTCCTCCCTTTTACGTTGTATTGCACGCTGGCGCACTCCATTTCAGTCGTTGCAACCGTCGATCTGATGCAAATGCCGCCGCTTGGCGTGTGGAATGCCTGTTGCTGTCTTCTCCATAAGACTTCCGAAACCGTGCCAGAAGAGCAGGAGGGACAGCATGCACAACAGAACCTTCACTCCAACCCGAAGCCGCGTATGGACGGCTGCGCGCTTTGCCGCGCATTCGATGCCGCCGCGTGTGCTGGTCGTCGACGACTACATCGATTCCGCCGATGCACTCGCGGCGTTTCTTGCCAACAGCGGCTTCGACACACGCGTGGCGTACAACGGCTGCGACGCGTTGAAGATCGCCAACGAATGGCGCCCCGACAGCGTCGTGCTCGACATCGCAATGCCGGGCCTGTCGGGGCTTGCGGTGGCGCGTACACTGCGAGCGTTGCCTGAAATGGCGAGCGTGCCGCTGCTCGCCTACACCGCCTGCGAAACGGGCGATGACTATGCCGAGTTGCGCGCCGGCGGCTTCGACGGCGTATGCATAAAGCCCGTCGATCCGCTGACGGCCGTCGACATCCTCTCGACGCTGCTGGCCATGCCCGCGTTGAAGCGCGGGTACTATCATTCGTAACTGCCGCGCGACGCCACTTGTAAGGGCCGTTCCGTCCCGTTAATCTGACGCGCATCGCCGTTGCGGAGCGCGCCCATGATCAAGTTACGAAGTCTTCTCGCGGCCTTCACCGTCGCCTTGCTGACTTCGTGCGCGAGTCTGCCGCCGCAGGCAGATCGCATCCAGACGCACGCCGTCACCGACACGCAGAACACGCGGCTCGCCATCGCGTTCGCGCCGCAAGAACAGCGGCATCCCGACGAAACCGCGTTCCACCTGCTGCCCGATGCCGTCGATGCGCTCGTCGCGCGGCTCGTGCTAGCGGAAGCAGCCGACCGCACGCTCGACTTGCAGTACTACATCTGGCATGACGATCTGACGGGCCGCGGGCTCGCGGCTGCCGTGATGCGCGCGGCCGATCGCGGCGTACGCGTGCGGATTCTGCTCGACGATCTCGGCACCAATGCCGACGACAATCTGCTGCTCGCGCTCGACTCGCATCCAAACGTGCAGATTCGTCTCTTCAACCCCGTCGCCAATCGTACGTTCAAGAAGCTCGGCATGGCCGCCGAGTTCTTTCGCGTGAACCGGCGCATGCACAACAAGTCGATGATCGCGGACAACCAGGGCGCGATACTCGGCGGGCGCAATATCGGCGACGAGTACTTCGGCGCTTCGAACGACGTCGCGTTCGGCGATCTCGATGTGCTCGTGCATGGACCTGTCGTGCATGACGTGTCGTCGGCATTCGACCTTTTCTGGAACTCCGAGGCCGCGTATCCGATCGACGTGCTAATGGGCCGCAGGGCGGACCCTGCGGCACTGGCCGACGTACGCAAACAGCTCGACGCGTATCTGGCTTCGCAGGAAAGCAACCCCTACGTCGTGAACGCGCGCTCACGGCTCACCCAGGTCATTCATTCGCAGGATGCCGTGTTTTCATGGGGCAAAGCCACTTTGCTCTACGACGATCCCGCGAAGATCGCGCGCGCGCCGGGCGACTCGCAAGGCCAACTGATGACGCAACTCAAGGCGCTCGACTTGCAGCCGACGCAACAGATGCTCGTCGTCTCGCCGTATTTCGTGCCTGGAAAAGAAGGCGTCGCGTGGCTCTCGGGACTCACGCAAAAGCAGGTGCGCGTCACGGTGCTGACCAACTCGCTCGCCGCCACCGACGTCGCCGCCGTCCATGCCGGCTATCAGCGCTACCGCAAGGCGCTGCTCGAAGCAGGTGTGCGGCTCTACGAACTGAAACCCGTCGCGGAAGACAAAACGGAAGACAAGAAGCATCTGTTCGGCTCGTCAAAGGCGTCGCTGCATGCGAAGACATACGTGTTCGACCGCGACAGCATCTTTATCGGCTCGATGAATCTCGATCCGCGTTCGGTCGAACTCAACACGGAGATTGGCGTGTACTGCGAGAGCGCGCCAGCCGCCGCGCAGGTTGTCGATACGCTGGAGCCGAACCTCGATCGCATTGCATGGCGGCTCGAATTGCGCGCGAAAGCGAACGGCACGAGCGGTATCGTGTGGGTCGACACGGCGCCCGACGGCACGGTGAAAGTACTCGATAGCGAGCCGGATGTGTCGGCAATGCGCAAGGCCGGTATCTGGTTTTTGAGCATCTTGCCGATTGAATCGCAGCTATAGCGGAGTCCGCACGGCGAACCTGCCTTTACGCGGTTTTTACGCGCACTGTGCGTTTCTTTTGAAAATTTCGACGGCGATATTCGTAGAGTGCTTGCATCCGGGCTCGTATCAGACGATATGCAGGAACAACACAATCTGGCCAAAGGACGGTGGCGGTACACGCTGATCAGGCTCGCGTTGATGGCCGCGAGCCTCGCGCTATGCAGCGCGCTGCCGTTCGGCCATGCACAAGCGGAAACCGCGCCGCAGGCGTCGTCGGCAACGCAGGGCGCCGATCCGCCCGCGCTTCCCTCTCCCGCCGATATCGTCGCCACCCTACGCGCGCAATTCCGCGTTTCAGCCACCGATGCGCTGACGATCGCGCAAGCCGTTCTGACTGAAGCCAACCGCTATTCGATGTCGCCCGTGCTGCTGTTGTCGGTGATGGCGGTCGAATCGGGCTTCGATCCGCGCGCCGTGAGCACGCTCGGTGCGCGCGGGCTGATGCAGGTGCTGCCCGCCGCGCATCCGCGTGCTTTTTCCAACGTGAAAGAGCTCGATGATCCCGCTATCAACGTGCGCATCGGCTCGTCGATTTTGCGCGGTTATCTCGATGCTGCGGACGGCGATATCGATGCCGCGCTTTGGCGCTATAGCGGCGGCGGGAAAGGGTATGCGCGCCGCGTGGCGGTGCATATGCGGCGGTTTAGTGCGGTATTGGGCGGCAGCGTGCAGCCGGGCATGAAGATGTCAGCGGATGCCCTTCCCTGACGTCTTGGCGCATGCGCGTGTGTTTGGGTTGGCAGCGGCGAATTGTTTGTGTGGTTCAGGCGTTGCTGGTCGGGGTTTTTGGTTTTGGTTTTGGTTTTGGTTTTGCTTTTGCTTTTGCTTTTGCTGGCATCCGCGATTCGTTAGCGTGCTTCACGCGTCGCCCCTGTGCGGGGCGGC
>NZ_JAGUUD010000078.1:0-42039 GCF_020177535.1 Paraburkholderia sp. XV
CAAATGTACGTTCTATGCCCACTTGCCTCTCGAAGACCTTAACGTGACAACGCCGTTTGCCGTCATTTCCATTACACAAAATGTTTGCGATCAGAGGGCCCGTGGAGCCCTGTTTTCCCGACGGAAGCTCAACGGAAATTTGCGTCGCCATCTACACCGAGGCTATGTCCCACGGGCGGCAGCAAGCATGTAATTAGGTACCCGAGTTGCGTTGGAGCGCTTGAGTTGGATCGCAACGTCGGCGTCCAGACAGATGCTATAATTGATGCAACCCGGCATCAATTTGGAGTCGAGATGCGAACCACCGTAACGATCGACGACACCCTTTACGAGCGCGCGCTCGAGCTTGCCGACCCTGACATGGATAAAGCTGACCTCTTCCGGGTCGCGATGCAGACGTTTGTTCGCGTCCAGGCTGGCAAGCGTCTGGCAGCGCTCGGTGGCACTGGGCCAGATATGCCCGACATCCCGCGACGCCGATCGGAGCCTGCGGCTCAATGAGCGTGCTCATCGATACATCGGTATGGGTTGATCATTTCCGTCGGTCCAATACGAAGCTTATTCAACTGATCACCAGCGATCGCGCGCTTACGCATCCAGTCGTGCTTGTTGAGCTCGCCTGTGGCACTCCGCCCGCACCTCGCGCGCGGACGCTTCACGACATCGGGCTGCTGCAACATGCGACGCACCCGACCTGGGCTGAGGTGATGGAGTTGATCGAAGCAAGGCAATTGTACGGTCGAGGCTGCGGAAGCAGCGACCTCACTTTACTTGCGTCGACCCTGATGACTCGCGGTGCGTCACTTTGGACCCTGGACAAACGGCTCGCGCAGCTCGCCGGCGAACTCGGCATCGCGTATATGCACGATGTCCACTAGCGGGTGAGCTTGATTTGCCTGCAATTCCGGTGAGGGCGCCTAAGCCAGGCGCGAGGTCGACAGCCGATTTTCCCGGATGGTCCCTGAGGTTTCGCCAGCCGCAATCCGTCCGATGATCCCGTTGCTGCTCACTGGGGGCGCGCTGAACTCGCACCCTGATTCCAGTCGAGGCGTTGGCGATAAAGCGAATTATCACCTGTACGAACGATCGTGCGTGTATGGTCACAGAAGCGAGCCAAGCGTTCGTCTCAGACTCCCGTCAGTGCGTGAGCCTGTGTGCGATCTTGCGGCTCGCCTGAATCATCACGGCGGCCAGGCCGATGATCTTGTCGGGATCATTGGCCGTGAAGGTCTGGGCAATGCCGTTAATTGGCGCATTGAGGACGGCGGCCGCGCGATTGGTCCATATAAGCGTGCGCGAACATCCTTCCAGCGCTTCATGCGCAAATACGCGTGCTTCTGCGGGACTGATTCTCGCCAAAGCCGCATCAACTTCGTCCCGGCTTATGCGGCCGGTCAGATAGTTGATTCGAACCCTGCCGATTGTCTGCTGTTCGAGCATGATCGTCGCCTCTTACGCGGCCCGCCGATACGGCAATGTCAGCGCATAGCGCATGCCGTCGATCGTCTACTGACCTGAACGCGCGTTAAAAAATGGCGCACCTTTTGCGGCCCCCTTTCTGGCGGTACGCAGACAGGGAGCCTCTCCCCTGCAAGCGGCTTCTACCGCCGTTGCCGCCGGAAAATGCACGAAAAGGACAAATACCCGAGATCGGGTACCAACCGGCATCAAGTTCGATGGCTGCCCGGCATTACGTCGGGAAGCGCGCAAACTACAGGCTGAAAAGCCGGTGCGGCGTAGCACCAGGCGGCGCACATCCGGTGCGCGGCGGCGCATGCGCAGTCACGGTTCAACGCTTATTTCTGTCGATTCTCGTCGTGGAACTCGACGTCCTCGATCACGTCGCGCGATATCCAAGCGCTGGCCCGCGCGCTCGCGCACCTGTTGCTCATGCATCTCTTGTGCGCGCATGGCCTGCTCGCGAAGCTGTTTGCGCAGTTCGCGCGTTTTCCACCAGACAAAACCACCGATCGCGATGCCTGCCCCAAGCACCACTGCCAACATCACGAGCGACACGGCGAACCCCACGACGAGCAGCGCAGCGCCTATCACCACGGCCAACACCTTCGCCAATAGGCTCGGTGGACCAGGACGCATCATTGCGCCACTCTGCCTGAGTCTCTCCTGTTGCTTGTCAAATTGCATCGCACCTCCGATCGCGGTTTTCCTGAGGCAGTGTCAGGGGTGAGGCGTAACAGCGAGCTTAATATTCAAGCGGGTTGAGGTTGATTATGCTGATGGACGCTCGCCCCTTGCGAACAAAGCTGCCCGGTCATTACTCAGTATGCGCCGAAGATCCGGTCGAGCGCCGCGAGAATGGCTTCACGCCGATCTGAAAGGGAACCGATGCACTTCCCAAGAGCGTTCAGGGGGACCGAGCCCATGCCAGGCGTATCAAGGAAACATTCTTCGCCGTGAATTTTGAACACGGGAAGTAGGTCGGATGGCTTACCGGAGAAGGCGAGATGTCTGACAGGTCGCAGAGGAATCACAATGCGCGTCGGCAGAACGCCGACATGGGTACTTTGCACGTCGAGCAGGTAAGGTGCCAGTTTGCGCGTCTCAATGTCGGGGTTCGCGTACAGATCAAACCTGGCCATCAAAACGCCCTGTATTTCGCGAGCGGAAGCCCGTCTCGATCGACCATCGCAGTGTAAGCGGCGACCAGTTCGGCGTTATCCTCCGCCCAACGGCGGGCCTCCGCCTCCTGGATTTCTTCACGCACGCCGCGCTCGCTCGCCCGCGAAAGATTGATGCCAAGCTGCTTGGCCCGCTCAAGCACCTCGGGCGGCAAGGTGATGTTGGTGGATTTACGCGGTCGAACTTCGAGTGCTTTGCCCATGTGCGACTCCATGTTGCATATCATGTGCATTATGCCGCACAAGCCCGGCGGGTCACAAGCGTATCGGCCGCTGGCACGCCATCGCGAGACCAATATCGCGCAAGCTGGGGAGGTCGGCCCCACGTCCTTTCAGCGGACCGTCTTGATCATCCTACAACCATGCTGCAGCGGTTCTCATCCACGCGCGGAGCCGGGCCTGCGGGTCCAAACTACATGCGCGCACCCGCACGGGCGTTCCCGCAGCTGGAGTTTGTGCAACAGCCCGCTGCACAGTTATCCTGGTCACACGTTGTGACTCTGCAACCCGCGCTCAACGATGACGTCCACCGACTGTGGTAAGCGGAAAAGACGCTGGGGCACGGCCGGTCGCGCAG
Source organism: Paraburkholderia sp. XV (assembly GCF_020177535.1). Lineage (NCBI taxonomy): Bacteria > Pseudomonadati > Pseudomonadota > Betaproteobacteria > Burkholderiales > Burkholderiaceae > Paraburkholderia > Paraburkholderia sp. XV. Next base: position 3,217 of record NZ_JAGUUD010000078.1, read on the forward strand.
CGTGCTGACCAGGCATATCGAGACGACCGGCCGTGCACGCGCCGGCAACACCGCCCCGAATTTCGGCGACCGAGTGAGGCTTACGATGATGCCCTGTCGGACAGAGCGGGAACGCGTTGTCCTGATCCGGTAACTATCTATCTGGGACGCTCGCCCCGCCCGACTGCCGCTTCGCTTCAGCAACCAGTTCCCGGAGGGCCTCGATGCCAGCATCCGTCAACGCGGTTACGGCAATCAGTTGTTCAGAGGGGACGTCCAGATCGTAGATGATCCTGAGACACCCGTCCTCTGGCTCCAGGTTCATGCTCGCCAGTTCGTCCAGCCAACCCTCCGGCTCTCCGAGCATCTTTGCGACACAGGAGATCGTGTAGACAAAACTCGGCGCTGCCATCGTATCGCCCCCTAGGCTCATGAGCTAGGTTAGTCATCTGACCGCGCGGTGGGATACGGTGATTTACCAGGTTTCTTCGTGACCGAATCGCCCACGGCGGTTGGTGCGTCTGACGCTGAGGTGATAGCGCCGTTTGCGCCGGCTGGCGCCACGCGCGCCTCATGCCTCATCGCTCGAATCCACCAATGCAATCCGGAACTGCCACCCTTCAAACTGCATCAACATTGCCCCAAAAGCGGGCCAGTCGACGCGCTTGCCATCTATGATCACACACGGCATGTGGCCGCTCTCGCTGCTGTCCCACTCGATTCGCCCCCGGACCGTCGTTCCGGCTACCTCGAGATTGCCAGCATGCTCGACCAGGTGCCTGGTCGCCAGAGCACGCTTGACCTTCTCTACCAGGTGTCCCAGTAGCTCGAACGGATCCGACCGTGGATCACCAAGAAGCTGAAACCGGTAACCCGCGCAGTCTTCGTCGCCGGAAGCCAGTTCGAACGCCTCCAGTGAAAGCTGGTCGCCGAACAGCAGGCTCCGAAAATGAAACTCGTGCACTACACCATCCGCATCGGCCAGACGCACGGGCGCAAACTCCGGATGTTCAAACGCGTTAAGCTTCGCAAGATGCGCCATCTCGGTGTTGAAACAGCGACTGCACAACGATCGGAACGCGCCATCGCCTGAAGCAACACTCACAACGTCGTGCGGTGACGTGACTGCTCCGCACCGGGCGCAGATGTTATTTGACATCAACGCTCCTCCAGATTCTTTCGCAATGACAATATCGATTGTCGCATCTTTGCGCAGCGCGATCTTCACTTGCCATGCATCTTCGCCACCTGGTTGCTAGCCGCGCAGCCTTGTCGGTTAAGAACTGGATTTTTTGCTACCCCTCTTCACAATTCGTGATGAATTGGGCAAACCCGCAGATGCGGGATTTTCTTGGAGTATAATTATGTACTCCTTATTACTCGGTAATAACTTTACTTATGTCAAATACGTAGGATGACTTATCGAACTACAGCTTACTGGACGCTCGCGCGGTCGACGCACATACGCCGATCTGCGCAGCCAACAACTACGCCTGAACTAACGCCGGACAACTTTCCTCATCCCTGATCACCCGGTCGGCGGAACCGCGAACGGATGTGAGCGGACTCCGCCGACCGGAGCAAACATCGTCTCGGCAGCTCTGACGTCGGCTGCTGGCGCGCCGCCGAAATCAGAGCCCGGATTTTGCAGCCACCTTAAGCCGCGTTGACCGCGTCCTTGAACGCCTTGCCCGCGGTGAATTTGACGGTTTTCGCGGCAGGGATCGTGATCGTCTCGCCCGTCGCAGGATTACGGCCCGCGCGCTCAGCGCGTGCGCCCGTGGAAAACGAGCCGAAGCCCACCAGTTGAACCGCCTCGCCACGCGCGACGGCCGCCGTCACGACCTGAAGGATGGCGTCAATGGCTTCGCCGGTGCTGGACTTGCTTTCGCCCGTGCTGGCAGCGATGGCGTCGATGAGTTCTTGTTTGTTCATGTAAGAAGCTTCCTCTGTGTGACTCCCGTATATTACGGGACGAGCGGACACCCTAACGCATGTGTGGAGTGCAAGGCAACTCGCGCGAGCGGAGCCGCTGTAGCGTGTTTCATCCCTTCTGCCCTCTTGTCGTCCCGCGACATCCGGCCGCCCCCTTCACTGTAGACGGTTGTCATGGCGAAGCTGGTCCGTGATGCATGTGCGCCAGCCAGTTAGTTGCATCCAATTTGATATCTGTGTTGAAGGAGTTTGATCGCAGCGTTATGCTCGCCGCTCGCAGGATGTTCGTCGCGCACCGACTACGAACGGATACGATTCAATGCATCGACGACGCATCACAGCACGACGCTCTCCTGTGCACGGCAGGGGTTTGTTTGCGTTACAGCCGATCGCCGCAGGCGAGCGGCTCATCGAGTACGCGGGCGAAGTGACCAGCTGGCGACGCGCGGCCGCCCGCCAGCAATCCGAGAACGGGCATACTTTTGTATTTGATCTTTCCGACGGACGGGTCATCGACGGCAGTCGAGGTGGCAACAGTGCGCGCTTCATCAATCACGCTTGCGCACCGAACTGCGAGGCCATCGAGACAGGCGACCGAGTCTTTATTCATGCCCTCATGGCCATCGAGCCGGGAGACGAACTCTTCATCGATTACGGCCTGGCAGTGGACGGCGAGATCAGCGACGAACTCCGCGCACACTACGCATGTCATTGCGGCCCCGTCATTTGCCATCGATCAATGCTCGCTGGCGCGGACACAGCGCAATGACTCCTCGTGTATGGGCGCCTGATGTTGATCCGTTGCGGACTTTCAATTCCGTGCAAAGCGGTCGTTCGATGTCGCATTCAACACTGCACGCAGGATTTCTTATTCGCACTGGTGCGGATTTAATTCCAATAGTTCGCGCGCAAGCCGACTCGTAATCACCTGGCCATGCGCCTGACCCGTTTCCAATTGCAGTCAACTCGCGGCATCCCCCTCGCAAAAATTACGGCAGCATTCGCTGGGCGGTTTCAAACGTGAAGTGCAACACAAGGCTTAGTGGACAGAAGTATCGGGGCTGGAAGCAAGTGCAAGCATGGTGGAGAAGACTTCGAACGGCGAATGAAATGCGTGTATGGCACGAGGGCGAGTGTTGAGGCTATCGGCAATGGCGTCAAGGTCATCCTGACTGTAGACCGAGAGATTGGTGCCCTTGGGCAGATACTGGTGTAGCAGACCATTGGTGTTCTCGCACGTGCCACGTTGCCAGGGGCTATGAGGGTCACAGAAGTAGACCTTCACTCCGGTGGCAGCAGCGAGTTGCTCGTGGTACGCCATTTCCTTGCCCTGGTCGTACGTCAGGCTTCGGCGTAGCGGCGCAGCGATGGAATTGAGTTTGGCAGAGAACCCTGCGAGTGCCGATGCCGCTGTCGCATCGTCCATCCTGGCAAGCAGCACCAGGCGGCTGGAGCGTTCGACCAGCACGCCCACAGCAGAACCATTGTTTGCGCCCTTGATGAAGTCGCCTTCCCAGTGGCCCGGCATCACGCGCTCGTCCACCTCGGGTGGGCGCACATGAATGCTGAGCATGTCGGGGATCTGGCCGCGCCGGTCTTTGCCTCGGGTTCGTGGCATGCGATCACTGCGATGGTGGCGCAGACAGGCGATGAGCTGGCGACGCAATTCCCCATACGGGTGGGCGTAGATTGCCGTGTAGATAGTCTCGTGCGAGACCCGCTGGGACGAATCATTCGGATACATACGTTTGAGCGTACCCGATATCTGCTGAGGCGACCATTTCCAGTCCAGCAGCGTGAGGACAATACGCCATGTAACGCCTTGCGGGTCGAGCTTGGCGGGGCGTCGGGCAGCGGCACGTCGTGCGACGCTTAGCGCCTGGGCCGGCATCGAAGCATAGTGCTCGGGTCCGCTGTTGCGCGCCAGTTCACGGCTCACAGTTGCAGGTGAGCGCTTAAGCATACGGGCCATGGCCCGTATGCTTGAACCTTGCAGACGCAGGCTGGCGATCGTCAGCCGCTCTTCTGGCTGGAGTTGTCGATATCGTTTTTCCATGGCAACACCTTAAACGAGTCGGGGTGTTGCACTTCAGATTTGAAAACTCGCTGCTATAGTCAGCGAATGCCGGCGACAAACCATCTCGATGACGAAGGGCGGACGGACCTGCTCTGCTACCTTGTGGTCGCGCAGCTGATCGCCCGTGCGCGTTCGGGCAACTGGCTTCGCACCGATCACCTCGTCGAATCAAAAGCGATATGGTCGCAGGCCAACGGCATTTCGCCGGACTGGCTGGAAGGCGTGCGGCTCGCCAAAGCCTCCGTGCAGCTTGCAACATCCATATGGTCGATTGAGCTGCTGCACGACATCGACGTGCTATCGAACATGTTCACCGACAGCTGGCGACTTGATTATGAGTCGCCGATCGCGCGCGGCATCCACGAAGTTTGCGTAGCCCGGCTGAAGACATGGCGGTACGAGTTGTAGCCACTCTGACCAGACTCGCTACGTGCTCGCATGTGCTGCACCGCTTCGCAGAATACGGACGGGATTCGAAGTCTAGGACGTTTGGCTGAATTCGACCCAAAGCGGTCTAAGATGTCCGTATTTCATCGATGTCCGGTTTTAAGGTCGAACGGCCGTCCGCGCCGCCTTTTACGTTCACGTGCGCGAGTAGCGCATTGCCTTATTCGCAATGCTCGCAACGATCGGATCGAACGTCTCGCTGGGCGTGCCGCAGACGATGATCGGGTGGATATTGACGCTCTGGTACGGACAGGCCTTGGTTTCGCGAGAACACCGACGGACAGCCGGTTTGGGGCCACGGGCGAATATAAAAACTGATTTCGGACGCGCGTCCAGCATGGCAGGCCAAATTAGCTAACCAAAATCTTCGGAAATCGACTGGATGACCTGTCCCCATAACCATTGGGCGCCCGGATCCCGCGCGCTGCGTCGATGCCGAACCGCGCTCAAGGAAAAGTGTCGTTCCAACGAGGCGACGCTGGTTGCCCAGTAGCTTCCTAGCAATCCAAGCGGTCCGATCAAGCTACGCGGCAACCACACGGCGAGGTTGCTCGTGGAGAGGATCATCGGCACGGCGAGGTAATGCGCGACCCGCAGCCGGATCTGGCTGCTCAGGCCCTGTTCCGCGATCAGCTGCTCGACCCCAGGAAAGCGGCCCACCAGAACGAATTCAAACTGCGCCAGTAGCTCTCGCGTGACCGCTTGCCCCGCGAGGGGATGATGCGCACCCGTGACGAGGACGTAGTCCTGGTCGAATAAATGTGCACGTTCGAATTCGACGCCCATGTCGGGAAGTTGCCCCAGTGCAATATGCACCGCGTTAGTTTCGAGGGCGCTTGCCAGTTCGCCGAGCGGAACCCTGACGGATCGAAGTCGCAGGTTAGGCGCGATCGTTGCCAGATGCCGGTGCAGAATGGGCAGGAACGAGAGCTCGCCGCTGTCGCTCATACTAATGACAAAGGTGCGATCCGATTGCTCGGGCACAAATGTCCCAGCTTCCTGCAACGTGTCATGAATGTCGCTTAGCGAGCGATGAATGGCCGGCGCGATCAGATTCACCAACTCCGTAGGTTCGACGCCACCGGGATGGCGCCTGAACAGTTGATCCTTGAGCAGAAGACGCAGACGCGTCAGGGCGCCGCTAACGACCGGCTGTGAAACGCCCAGACGCCGCGCCGCACGGCCAATATTGCGTTCTATATAGACGGCGTCCAGCACCTCAAGCAGAGTGAGTTCGATGCGCGCCTCGTTGGTCCTTGCGCGCTTGATCATCGCGCCTCCCGCGAACGCGGTAGCGAAGCGCGGACAAGATTGCTCATCCACACCAGCCCTGGATCGAGCGCCGCGCGCGGGTGCCGAAACAGATTGACCGCCAATGCGCGTTGCTGAATCGATGGAACGACAATCCTGTATTTTCCGGTCCCGACGATCGCGCGCGCAACACTGCGCGGCAGCCACACCGCAAGGGCTCCGCCATGCACCAGCGCGGGCACCGAGAGATAGAACGACGTGCGCACGCTGACCCGTCTCGTCAAGCCGAGGTCCGCCATCAATTGTTCCAGGTCTTGCGATTCGCCGACCACCACGTATCTCGCCCGCTGCAGCGCCTCCCGTGAGGGGTTGCGCGGCAACACGTGTGAATGCGCCACGAGCAGAACGAAGGGATCATTGAACAGGTGCTCACGGATGATGTCGTCTCCGAGCGCGCCGTAACTACCGATTGCAAAGTCGATTTCGCCGGCTTGCAGGGCCTGTGGGATACGCTGCGTAGGGATCTGCGTCGTCTCAAGCCTGATGCGGGGTGCCAGCTTCTCCACGCGCTGGCGCAGGGACGGCACTGCGACTATTTCGATGCTGTCGCTCATATGCAGGCGGAAGGTACGGTCTGTTGTACGCGGCTCGAAGCTGGACCGCTGCACGAGGCAGCCCTCGAGAAGGGTCAGCGCCTCCCGGATACGAGGCGCCAGCGCGGTCATTCGTTCAGTCGGTGCGACCCCGCGGCCGGTACGGACGAACAGGCGGTCTTCCAGCAATGCACGCAAGGAAAGCAGCGCGTTGCTGACCCGGGGCTGAGACAGATTGAGCCTGAGTGCCGCCCGGCTCACACTGCGCTCGCTGTAGACCGCGTCGAGTATCCGCAGCAGATTCAGATCGATATCGTTGATATTCATGAAACGAATATACGATCAAACGGCCGTCGCGTTGTGAGAAAAAAATTGCGGACCTAGACTGCCTCGCATCCGTTTCAGCCAACACTGCATGCTGGTTCCCACAGACGCACCGACACGCTGGAGATCGGCGATACGACGCGGCGACGTACACCGTCGCGGCTGCACAACCCTCTTTTCGCTCTTGCCACGACTGCGCCGCGAATTGGAAGGTGCGTCTGCCAACACCCTAACTGAGGTAACTGATATGTCCGAACACTCTCTCACCCGTCTCGTCGGCGATACGCCGCACGGCGGCAGCGTGATGAGCTTTTATTTGCCGAAGGGCGCAGCGCGACCGCCGCGCGTCGCGCGCGGCGAAGGTATCTATCTTTACGACGAAAGCGGCAGACAGTTTCTCGACGCTACGTCCGGCGCAGTCGTCAGCAATCTGGGCCATTCGAATCCGCGCGTGGTCGCCGCAATGCTTGAACAGGCGCAGCGTGTCACGTTCGCCTATCCACGCTTTTTTGAAAGCGAGCAGAACGTGCGTCTCGCCGACCGACTGACCGGGCTCGCTGGGGAAGGATTCGACCGGGCCTTCTTTGTTTCAGGCGGGTCTGAAGCAAACGAGTCGGCGCTCAAGCTCGCGCGGCAATACGCGGTAGCACGAGGCGAAGCCACGCGATTTAAAGTCATCTCACGTGATCCGAGCTATCACGGTTCGACGATGGGTGCGATGGCAGTGACGGGCGATTCCTTCACAGAATCCATCTATGGGCCGATGTACCGGACCATGCCAAAGGTTCCCGCGCCGATGACCTATCGGCTTCCAGCTGGCGCGACCGCCGCCGACTACGTGGCGAGCTGCGTCCAGGCGCTGGAGGCGAAAATTCTGGAAGAAGGACCAGAGTCGGTGCTGGCTTTCATTATCGAGCCGATCGGGGGCTTATCGAGCGGTGCGCTCGTGTCGCCGGCGTCGTACTATCGTTCGGTTCGGGAAATCTGCGACCGCTACGGCGTCCTGTTAATCCACGACGAAATCATGAGTGGTGCCGGGCGCAGCGGTGCGTTCCTGTCTTCGCAGCATTGGGCGGGTTCGCGGCCCGACATCGTGACGATGGCCAAGGGACTCGCTGCTGGATATACACCGTTCGGCGCGGTACTTGCACCGAACCGCATTGTGGAGACCATTGCAAACAACGGTGGTTTCGTGCACGGCCATACGTATTTCTCCAACCCGTTCTCGTGCGCGGTCGCAGCTGCGGTGCTCGACGAAGTGGTGGATCAGCAACTCGTCGAGCGCGCGGCGGCAATGGGCAGATACCTCGACGCCCAGCTGCGCGACTTGCAGCAGCGCTGCAGATTGATTGGCGACGTCCGGGGCAAGGGGCTGCTGATGGCGATTGAACTCGTCGCCGACCCTGCCACGAAACGGCAACTGCCCGTCGCCATGAACGCACCGGCACGACTCACCAACTACGGTCTTGCGCACGGTATCGCACTGTATAACCGGCGGGCCAACCGCGGTCAATTCGGTGACATCCAGCTGATTGCGCCGCCGCTGATCGTGACCGAGCCGCAGATCGACGAACTGGTAGAAAAGCTCGAACGCTCGCTCGCCGACTTTGAGCGCGATCTCCATCGCGAGGGCCTCGTCGGCTGAGCCCATTGGTCATTCCGCTCGGCTTTCAGGACGGACCGATTTGTCCAGCGCTCGTCGGCCTCGTCAGAACATTAACCGGCACCCCGCGTCACAGCGTGCACGTCTTGAGCGACGCGATCATGCCCGGCGCCGTGACGTGCACAGCCGGGCCTGCCCGCCGAGCGGCGCGCCCCGAAACTACGTTGGGATCTTCCGCCGACGCGCACTGCGATGAACGATGATCACGACAACGGAGACCGCTCATGCAAGGACGGGCATTTGAATCCCACAAGCTGATCCGCTTTCAGCACTGCGATCCAGCGGGAATTGTTTTCTACCCCCAATACTTCGTGCTTTTCCACGAATTGATCGAGGACTGGTTCAACGACGGACTAGGCATCAAATACGGAGACTTCATCGCGAAACAGCGGCTCGGCGTTCCCACCGTGCGCATCGAGTGCGACTTCGTTGCACCGAGCACTATCGGCGAGACGCTTGCGTTGCGCCTCATCGTGCGTAGGGCCGGCAGAAGCTCTATTGCGCTCTCGCTCTCCGCCTATGCCGGCGAATCGGTACGCGTACGTACCGAACAGGTGATCGTGCTGTTCTCACTAGAAAGCCGCAACGCGATTCCCATTCCGCCCGAACTACGCACGCAAATCGACAATTTCGTCGTGGGCGAACAGGACGTTGCCCGATAAGTCCTCGCCGTGCGTTGCTGCATCAACACCTGGTGCGCCAGATGCGCGCGAGGTACTTCCCGAAGCGGAAATCAAGCCAATCTCTGGAGACATCTAATGGCCACGAACAAAGTCATCATACTGGTTGCCCCGACCGGCGGGATGGCATTCAAGGAACAAAATCCTCATCTACCCACACAGCCCCACGAGATCGCGCGCGATGTGTGCGATTGCTACAACGCTGGCGCAAGCGTCGTCGCAGTTCATGCGCGTCTGCCAAATGACCAGGCGACCTGTAACGCTGATATTTATCGCAGTATCAACGAGCAGATCCGTGCGAAGTGCGACATCGTCATCAACAATTCGACGGGCGGCGGCGTCCACGGAGACATGATCCAGCCGATCGAAGGCGGAATGTGGGACACCGTCTGGGAAGAACGCCTCAAAGGCATGGAAGCAGGCGCCGAAATGTGCACGCTCGACGCCTGCACATTTGTTGCGAGCTTCGGTGGCAAGGAAGTCCTGCTCAACACGTCGCCATCGCGCTGTCGCTTTCTCGCGGAAGAAATGAGAAAGCGCGGCATTAAGCCCGAATGGGAAGTTTTTAGCCCCACACATATCGTGCAGGACGTGACTTCGCTTATCCAACTGGGGCTGGACGAACCGCCCTACGTGATTAACATGGTTATGAACGCTCATCGCGGCTTTCAGAACGCAATGCCATACAATCCGCGCTCGCTGCAGTACATGGTCGATCTGCTCCCGAAGGACAGTATCTTCTGTGTAAGCGGCATCGGCCCTGCGCAGCTACCAGCGAGCGTGAATTCTCTTCTGCTGGGCGGTCAGATCATTCGCGTGGGCCTTGAGGATAATTTGTACTACCGTCAGGGGCAGCTTGCTCGGAACGTCCAGCTGGTCGAGCGAACAGTTCGCATTCTTCGCGAAATGGACTACGAGATCGCCACACCGGCTGAAGCGAGGCATATGATGGGACTGCCCCGCACCGATACACCGGCCCGTCCACATTTCTCTGTCGCGTGAACGAGCGCTCGCCCACGGCTTCCGAACGATCTCTCAGGGACTCCATCGGAGCCTTTCTTGCCGACGCGCAAAGCGTCGGCTTTTTCCGGTGTATCTCGGATTGACTGGCGGCCTTTCCTCTAAGGAAGCGAGCGGACTCTGCCAAGGCACTGCGCGCTGCACGACAAATACGGCGATGGTAGCGGCCCGCCAATGCGGGAAGCGAGCCCCAGAGCGGGGTTCGCAGAAGCCCACCGCCCAGGTGCACGACGGCGACACGTTGACATGAGGGACAAAGAAGGTCTACGGGCCGCCTGGTCATAAGTCACAAGCGATGGTCGTCGTAAGCACCCGCGTCTATCATGCGCGAACCAATCGAAGCGTGGCTGAAACCGGAGTTGCCGATCGCTCGGACGACAACGAAACAACAGATCAATGCGAGTCCCGGTGCGAACGCGGATTACCCGACAGTAACGCCGGGCGGCGTTTACAGGATTCACTGAGCGCTAGCAATCCCTTCGCCACGTTGAAGTTTCACAGTCAAAAAATGCCCTGGTGCAACGAAGGGACAGCGGCTTCTCAAAATTTGTGACGAATTCCCGTTGTGACGAGGAGCTGGTTGGCGCTGCTAGAAGCAGAGGTTCCCGTCAGGTTAGCTACCGCGGGGCGGTTCAACGAGTCGTAACCATCCGCGTGTTGATACACCGCCGCCAGGTAAAGGTCCGTCCTGACCGACAGCTTGTAGTCTGTCCCGACGTTGAACTGGTGATATCGAGCCCCTTCATGACCGTTAAGCGAACTGCCGTAGGTGAGATCATATGCAGCACCGATTGTCCACGCAGGGCTGACCTGGTAGCGGTAATTGACCTCGACATTATTCAACATTGCGGTTGAATCTTTGCCATACATATTTCCGATTCCGGTTTGATAGCCAAGCCTGTTGAATCGCGTGTTGGTATAAATCAAACCCACAGTCGAACCGCCGAAAGTTAGCGCTCCGCTTGTCGCAATGATTTCCTCATTTTTCGCCGAGGCAAAGCCGGCGAACACAACATTCGTAATGTTCGACGCGGTGGTGCTCGACGACGGATTATTGCCGTAGAAAGAGTAGTTGGGGTCGTTGATGTTGAGATATGCGACACCTAACTCGACGGGGCCGTGTTTATACCCGCCGCCCACAGCAATGATCCGGTTTCGACTCATCGAGCCTGCGACGTTCCCGAATGCGTACGCTACGCTGAATGCAATGCCGGACGGCGATGCGTACCGATATTTGACGGAGTTGTTCAAGCGGTACGAGTTGGCCATATTGTCGTAGTCGCCTGGGTGAACCGCCGCGAGCGATCCCCAACTCGTTCCTCCCTGGACAGGTGCGACATATTCCACAAGCGGGTCGTATTGCCGGCCTAAAGTTAGCGCCCCGTACGTCTTATCGGAAAGACCAACCCACGCTTGACGGCCAAACATGGCCCCGCCTTGTCCGAGTGCGCCTGTGGTCGAGCTGAAGCCGGACTCAACCTTGAAGATGGCCGACATGCCATTTCCCAACTGCTCCGTTCCCATGAGCCCCCAGCGGTTGCCTTGAAGGTTTCCCGCCGTCATGGCAACAAGCGACTTTCTACCTACATTGCTGGTATATGTCACGCCCGTGTCGACGATGCCGAATAGCGTGGTTGAATTTTGGGCGTGTGCAATGGGCGCGAGAAGCACATAACCCAACGCAGGAACTATCAATTTCTTCATGTCGGCGACCTAATTTAGGATAACGAATCTACGTTGAAAGGGAAAACTTCTTGACTTAACCACAATAGCAAATCTTTAACGTTTCAGAACGAAGCGGCCCAACCGTCGCGGCGAGGATCGGAGCCCGCCATAAACGTCGGTCCGTCAGGAGTGTGCAAGGCGCGGATGCAAGCTAGACTGCAAGGTCCTTCCAAAGCGGGGACCGTCTGTAGCTGGTGGCCTAATCGACGCAGATCGTCCATAACAGAGGCATCTAATCCTTCTTCGATCGTAAGTAAGTTGCTTCCGCCATGAGGCCAGTTAGCCTCCTGTCCGGTTTGATCGCTACTCCAGCGTGTGACTTCGGCGACGTACTGAGGGTCAAGTTCACAATCCATGAAGGCTACCGAAGCCTGAAGATTGGTCTGCACCTGGTCATCCGCACCGGGCGTTCCGAAGAGAGCCCATACGGCGCCGTCGTGCAGGATCATCGGCGCGTTCATCGTGTGTCTGACCCGCTTGCCGACGGTCAACTGGTTAGGGTGGTCAGGCGCGAGGTGCCAACATGTCATGCGATTGTTCAACAGGATTCCGGTTCCGGGCAACGTAATTGCCGAGCCGAAAGCGTTGTTCAGGCTCTGAATGGCGGACACAGCCCGACCGTTCGCATCTGTGACACAGAAGTAGGTTGTATTGCCATCGCAGCGCGACCGTCCAGTCTGCCCGTCGACTCCAGGTTTCCGCAGATCAATATCGGCAGCCCTCGAAAGGTCGATCTGAGCCGCCAGGTACTCAATATGTCTAGCCCCTAGAAGCTCTTCGACAGGAACGCGCCTAACGCGCGGATCGCTCGCATGGCGTTCCCGATCGAGAAAAGCCAACTTCTTGGCCTCAACCATGTGATGTATTGAAGCAGCCGACAGGTGGCCAAGCGATGCCATATCGAACCGCTCAAGAATTTTGAGCGTTTGAAGGTGCACAAAGCCGGTCGAATTAGGCGGTATTTGCCGTACTTCGTACCCCCGATACTTAATGGATAAAGGCTTTTGAATTTCTGGCTCATACGCGCCAAGGTCGGTAGCGCTGATCGGAACGTCGGCGTTCTTGAAGTCGGAGACCATCCGCTTCGCAAGCTCGCCACGATAGAACGACTCCGCACCGTCCTCGGCGATGGCGCGGAGCGTCTGAGCAAGCTTTCCCTGTGTGACATAGCTGCCAACATCGGGAACGTCGCCCGAACGCAGATAGATTTCCTTACTGTTACGGTCTTCCCGAAGTTTATGGGCATTCCGTTCAGCGAATCGTTTGTACGAGAAGGTTACGCCGAAGCCTCCCTCGGCGGCATCAATCGCGTGCTGGCATAAAGCTGCCCAAGGCATACTACCCTCGCGGCGATGCATGGCCTCTAGAGCGCCGAGGCTCCCCGGGACAGAAACGCTTAATGGACCGTGTAAAGCGAGTTCCTTTTGTTGCGCTGCGGCCAACGCTTTTGGGGGCAATCCGCTTCCGTTATAGACGCAGCCTTGCGCCTGGTCCAACGCCGGCGCAAACGTATGGTAGAACCCGTCCCCGCCCAACCCGGACATGTGCGGCTCGACGACGCCGAGAGTCAGCGAAATTGCTACCGCTGCATCGACAGCATTTCCGCCCGACCTCAGAATATCCAGACCTGCTTGACTTGCGACTGGGTGATTCGTCGCGACTGCTCCATTGCGACCGATTATGAGAGGGCGGTGAGAACGCTTGATATTCATTAATAGACCTGTGATACAAAACCGCGTCGTCTAACGCCTGGACGATGCGTCGGCGGTTGAGACGGAGGCGGTCCCGATGGCAATGTCAGTCAGTCGGATAGGGTTAGCGCAGTGCAACCGTTTTACGGACAGCGGTTAGCGACACAAGGCTAACGGCGGCACACAGCACGAGATAAAAGCCTGGTGAGAGACTGCTAGCCGTGATGCTAATCAGCCACGTGATGACCATCGGCGTGAAGCCCCCGAAGACCGTTGTGCCTATGTTGTAGCTCAACGCAAGTCCGGTCGCCCTTGTCCTGACCGGGAACGCTTCGGACATTAGCGCTGGAAGGGCACCGAAATAGAGAGCCTTGAGCAGGCATAGCCAGGCGGTGACAGCCAGGAGCACCGATGCCGACGGGAATTTCGTCAAGAGCACGAAGCTCGGGATGACGCTCACGGCATACAGCAACGAAGCGATTACCATCAGTCTCACGCGGCCAACGGAGTCAGAGAGATGTCCGACGACTGGGGTGACGAGGGACAATATCACGCCTCCCAAAAGGGTCGCCGAGAATCCAATGGTAGACGGCAAGTGCAACTGCTTGATCGCGTAGGTTGGCAGGTAAAGGATGAGATAGCCTGCAGCGGTCGACAGGACCAAAATGCCTACCGCAAGCGCGACGCGACGTTTTTGGCTGAGTAGAAGCTCTTTCACCGGCGACTCAGCGGCAGACGCGGCGACAAACTCTTTCCCGTCACCAAGATGCTTCCTGATGTAGAGACCCACTGGACCTATCAAAAGGCCAAAGAAGAAGGGGATTCGCCAACCCCAGTCAGCGAGCTGGTCGGGTGTCAGTGCGGCTGATAATCCAAGGCCGAAGAGCGAGGCAATGACAGTGGTGAGCCCCTGGCTGGCGAACTGCCAACTCGACATAAACCCTCGGCGGTGCGGTGCATGCTCAACAAGCAATGCCGTTGTACTGCCGAACTCGCCCCCGGCTGAAAATCCTTGAATCAATCGCGATACGAGTATCAGGATCGGCGCTGCAATGCCTATTTGCCTGTATGAGGGCATTAAGGCAATCATTGCCGTTCCGATCATCATCAACTGGATCGATACCAGCATTGCTGCCTTGCGGCCGCGACGGTCGGCGTAGCTGCCAAGGGCGAGCGCTCCAATCGGCCGGGCAATGTAAGAGATTGCGAATGTTGCGAGCGCGATTACCAGCGAGAGTGTTTCGGAACTGGCGGGGAAAAAGTTTCTTGCGATTGGAATGGCGAAAAAACCGTAAATGACGAGGTCGAACCATTCCAGAGCGTTGCCGATAGAAGCAGCAGCGATCAGGGTCCGGGTTGATGCTTTCGTCTTCGATAACGTTGGTTGTGCGGCCGTGGTTTCCATATAACACCTTGTCATTCGGCACTAGCGCGATGCTAGTTTGTGGTGAGGGTTACGCTGCTGAGAAGGGCTTGCCTTTCACATCGCCCAAGTCCCAAAAAAGGCCTGCCATAAGCTGCAAGCCTTCTCGGGCGACATCACCAAGGAGGTGTTCATTGGGGGCATGCTGTGCGCAGGCAGGGTAGGAGTGAGGTATCCAGATGGTCGGCAACTGGAGAACGTCGGCGAAGACATGGTTGGGAATCGTGCCTCCGAGATTCGGCAAAACGGCTGTCTGCTTACCGGTGCTCGCAGTGATAGACTGCGCCGCCAGGCGTGTCCATGGCGATTCCGGATCGAGCCGGGTTGCCGGCGTCCCGTGTTTCACAGCGACATTGACGCTCGTAAGGCCGTGCGCATCGAAAACACGCCGAAGTTCGCCTTCTATTTCGGCTACTGGCGTACCAACGACATACCGAAGGTGGCAGTGAGCGATCGCGTTGGGCGGAATGGCTCCTACCGGGTTGGAGGGATTACCGCTTTGCATCGCAAGCACTTCAAAAGCATTCCACCCAATCACTCGTTCGCTGGGCGTCAACCCGGGTTCGCCCCATCCTTGGTCTATTACTGGGTCTCCATTGGAACCACCGATCTCGATGTGGGCCAGAGCTTGACGCACGGTGTCTGGAATAGCGGGAGGGCGCATCGAATCTATAAGGATGCGACCGTCCTTGTCTACGATCAGGTTGATTGCGGCTGCCAGGATCACAGCCGGATTGCTTAGCAAACCACCCCAGTTTCCTGAATGGTGAGCCGCGTCGCGAAGGTTTAAAGACAGTTCCACCCGAACAATGCCTCTCGATCCAAGGAAGATCGTCGGCCGCTCTGCGCTGACTCTTGGTCCGTCCGATGCGATTAGTACATCTGCTGCAAGCAGGCTGGCGTGTTCTGCGCACACGCGTTCCAAGCCAGGCGAACCGCACTCCTCTCCACTTTCTATCAAAACTTTACAGTTGAAACCGAGACGCCCGCCTCGTGTGTGAAGGACACTCGCGAGCGCGGCGAGATTGACCGAATGTTGGCCCTTGTTGTCAGCGGTGCCTCTGCCGTACCAACGGTTCCCCTCAACAACGAGGGTCCATGGTGATAGTCCTTTGCGCCATTTCGCGTCATCTCCCTTGACGACATCCGCATGGCCGTAGATCAGAACCGTCGGACATTCGTCGGATTCGTGGCGGGTCCCGACCAAAAGGGGTAAGTCCGCCCGTTCTGGATTCTCGAGGACCAGCGTTTCGAACCCCATCGCATGTAGAGGGACGGCGATCTCGTCGTCCAGGTACGTTTGTATAGCGTCTCGGCTGGACCCCGCCTGACTTTCAGTCTTGTGCATCACGCGGGTCGCCAGACTTTCCCGAAAGTCACCGCGGTCGAAGAATTCAGCTACGTGAGCGAGCGCGGCGGCTCGCGCTTCCGGATCGGCCGTCGCAGAAGCTACCTTGTTGGTCGGATCAACTTCCAGTGCCATGTTCGCTCCTGAGAGACGTGATGCGGTGACACATGTTGACGCCGACCAACTTTCGCGGCAATTATGATAAAAATAACTCCCCCTTCTAATTTTTAGAAAGCCATGTTCGACCTTTATCACGGCTCCGCTGTCCGGTACTTCATCGAAGTCGCTCGTGCCGGCTCACTTTCAGCTGCGTCGGACCGCCTGCACATAGCCGTCTCAGCGATAAGCCGGCAGATTGCGAAGCTGGAGGGAGACCTTGGTGTGCCGCTGTTCGAGCGGCTCCCGAGAGGGATGGAGCTAAGCGAGGCCGGGAAGAAACTTATGGCGTTTGCCGTCAAGAACAGGCTTGAGGCGGAAATGCTGGCCCGTGATATTCAGGGTCTGGACGAGCTTGAGTCCGGCAATATCCGTCTGGCCATTTCCGAAGGGTTCTCTAACGGAATCGTTCCGAACTGTGTGGCGGAATTCCTGGCGCGATATCCAGGCGTACATATTGATGTGTATGCAGGGTCTCCACGTGAGGTGGCACAGCGGGTGAAAGACGGCGACGCTGACGTCGGAATCAGCTACGCTATTTCGCCCCTTGAGGGTGTGCGATCTGACAAAGCGAATCTCGCGTCTGTTTCGGTACTCGTCCGAGCCACTGATCCGCTTGCTCGGCGCACGAAGGTCTCATTGCGAGATATTGCGAGAAGAAAGGTGGCCCTTCCAAACGAAGGAACAACTTTGCGCGACCTACTTGACGCCGGCGCGGCACACGCGGGAGTTGTGTTCGAACGAATCGTCATAGAAAGCAATACGTTCTCGCTTCTGTATGCGGTCGCCAAACGAACAGACGCTGTCTTTTTCGCTGCGCGGCAATCGCTGACTCATCGATTTGAAGCTGACGGGTTTGTGCCCGTTCAAGTCGATCCCAAGGAAGTGCGCGCGAGAACGATTGAGGTCCAAACCATGGCGGGACGCCGACTGTCCACCGCAATAGCCACCTTCAAGCAGCACCTGATCGACGCGCTAAGTGATAACTGATCCCGACGCTGCTAAAAGGTCTCTGCCGCCAGGTGGTCCCACGATGGCGTGTTGTCGGCAAACACGGATATCTTGTCTCGAAGGCCCTCTCGGATCAACACGGCATCGCCCCGCTGAGTCGTTGCTTTGGGAAATACCCTGCGCGGGTCGACATCTCGCCCATCGGCGTAAATATCCCATCTGCGCGCGATCGCTTTGTGGATTTTCAACCGAAGCGGACACCATAAATTGAAATCCGTGGCCGATCGCGCGTGGTAGCGCAATCGGTCAGATTTTGGGGAAAGTCTGTTGTCTGGTGCGAAGCGGTCGTCCGAATGTCTGTATGACAGCATGAGTGAATGACGGCACCTGGCCGGATTGAGGCCGTGCCCTTGGCGATTTGCGCGCCGCGAAGCGGCCATTGAGCAAGCACCTATGAGACTTCGGGCATAGAAACTTGACGACGACCACGAACGGCCGTTCGTGACCGATTGGGTCAGGTCGCCACCGGCCGCTTTCTGGCACCGCAGTTCGCAGGACCTGGATTTGTCGAATGACCGTTTCTGAGAAAGTTGTCTGACCGAGAAGGGTCGGGAGTACTCACCGGCGACTGGCCGCTTCCGGCAAGAGAATATTCAATGGCCGCTTCCCGGCGGAGGATTTGAAGGGCAGATTGACGCAACCCGACGTGATGGTGATAGCGAAACGGCTGCTCACAACGCGAGACAACAGCCATTCGCGCGTAAAACGTAGCCAGGTAACTCGGTGTTTTAGTCCCATTTTCGCGTAGAAATGTATCCCGCGCGACTCTTTATCAACATACACTCCCTTCTCCAACAAATTGGCGAACCTCCAGTTCGCCATCGGCCTTAACCCCGGCAGCTAGAACTTGTGCCGAATGCCGATCCTCGCCGCAGTCTGAAAATTCGTGCTGGACGGCGATCCGAGCGCCGCTTCGATTTGCGCGCCGAATCCATGGTCATGCGCGAGCGCGCCAACGAAATAAACGTCTGTTCGCTTGGAAATGAAGTAATCCGCGCCGATGGTTACCTGATTCGCGCTGCCAACTCCGTTGTTGCGGTCTTGAAACTGGAACCCTGCCCCGACTGAGAGATCCGGCCTGACAAGGTAAGTCATGCCACCGTCATAGGTCAGCGCCCGAGCTTTGGTTCCGCTGCTCAACTGAACATCGGTCACTACGCCGAATATCTGAGCGTTCCCCAAGCTGTAACTTGCACCGCAAGCATATTCCGTCAGATTCGCGGAATCCGTAGCGTTATGCTGCTTGAAATACGACAGCGATGCAGCAAGCGCGCCTTGGCTATAGTTCAGCAGAAAGTTCATCGAGCTGTTGGTGCCCAGCGAGCCGGCAACATTGCCGAAACCGTACATCGCGCCGACACTGAAACCCGAAATTGTTGGCGAAAGATACTTCACCGAGTTGTTGATGTTATCGCCCCACAACCTGTTATCAAGCGTATAGCCACCAGCAGCGTAGGCTGGAATTCCCCACCCCAGGATACCCGCTGCGGTGTTTCCTGCGATCGAGTACGCGGGGAAGATATCGCCGATGAAGTCGTATTGGCGTCCGAGCGTCAGTGTTCCGAAGCGCCCGTCAAGGCCTACGTAGGCTTTGCGATTGAACAAGAGCCCGCTCTGCGCCAATGCCCCACTTGAAAGTTGAAAACCACTTTCGAGCGTGAAGATTGCGCTGAGCCCGCCACCTAGATTCTCTTTCCCCGTCACGCCCCAGCGGTCGCCCTGCGAAGATCCTGATGTAAATTGCACAAGAGCGCCATGTCCTGTGCTCGATACTGCATTGTTTGTGTATGTGATGCCCGCGTCCATCAGCCCGTATAGCGTCACTGACGACTGCGCATGTGCCGCGCTGCACAAAACCGCCACGCAGACAACCATGCTTCGCTTGATTACCATATTCATATCGCGATCCTAACTTTATAGAGTAGTTTTCGTTGACGAGAGTGACTGAGGAAAACGTCCCGCTGGAAATGCGTCGGAATCGTTCGGTCAATGGGCAGGCGTCTCCGGGTGATCCTCCAGCTTGCCTCGCTACTACGAACAGTCTCAGCACGTCCGCTTCCCACTGTGCGTCTACTCTATGACCGGGGTTTTTTGAGCCCCATCGTTAGAAATATCGACACGGACACTGCGACATGAGCCCGCGCTCGCGAAATTCTGGACCCCTCGCGATCTCCCTTCCGATCTGCAATCGGCAGTGAACCTGACTTCGGCATGGATACAACGGACGGGCAACGGCAGCGAAGATCGTTGCTGAGGGCGTTTTTTTACCTGCTATGCTTGACGCGTAATGCGAACCAGCCTTTCGAGTCTGCCGCGCAGGCCGCCCCCGATTCCTCTTACCGATGAGGCACCCTTGAAGCCACAAGTTCACGATCTCACGCTCGACGAACTCCGACTTTTCGGCGACATCATCGGACGGCTCGAAGAGCTCGGGCCAATTGTGGATGTCAGGCGCGTCGTCTTGCCGGACCTGACCCGGCTGATGCGATCCGATTTCTGCGTCTCCTACAATTGGGACGCGGAGAAAGGGACCTATGTCGACCCGATTGCGGTGAATGTCGACTCCGATCACGTGCGTCGCTACACGACCTGGTACCAGCACAACGACCCGATGACGGCGCAGCTATGCAAGATGCGCAGGGCCACGTTCGTCGAGGAAGTGATGGACCGGCCTGCACTGGAGAGAAGCGAGTTCTATAACGAATTTCTCGCGCAGGATGGCTTGCATCACGGGATCAACGTGTTTGTCTTCGATGGCGATCGGCAGCTCTGCGACCTGAGAATCTGGCGAACCAGGAATCGACCGGAGTTCGAGATGCGCGACAAACTCGTGCTCGATGCGGTCGAGCCGTTCCTTTGCCGCGCCGTCAAACGTCGCGCAGGCAGCGCGACGGGGCTCACGGACCGTGAGAGCGAGATTGCCCAGCTTGTCGCAAAGGGGTGTACCGACCAGGATATCGGCCGCCTTCTCTGCATTAGCCTGTCGACCGTGCGCACTCATTTGCGGCGGGTTATGGACAAGAAAGGCCTCTCCAACCGCGCGGAGCTGGCAGCCTCCGTCGCCGCGGCGGGCTAAACCGCCAATACCGCTTCGAGCCGGTCGCGAGACATGTCGACCGAGTCGCCCGACAGTACGACCTCTCCATGATCCAGACCGATGAAATGGTCGGCGATCGAAGTGAGAAACGTCAGATTCTGTTCAACGACCACGAACGCCGCCCCTTCCGCGATTCGAGCCCGGATTACGGATGCCATCCGCTCCAGGTTCTCCTGCTGAACCCCTTCCGACGGCTCGTCGATCAGCGTGAGAGGCGAACGCTCCGCGATGATCCTGGCGAAGGAAAGCAGTTTCTTTTCCCCACCGCTCAGCTTCCCGGCCGGTTGGAACAAGCGCTCTTTCAGCCGCGGGAAAACCCGGAATAGCTCGTCGTATGCCTCCAGGCTTCGGCTCCTGAATCCGAGTGTCAGGTTGTCCGAGACGCTCAAATTGTCGAAAACGACCCGCTCCTGCGGCGCATAGCTCACCCCCAGACGCCGCCGTTGATGCGACGGCACTCTGCCCACTTCGCTGCCGTTGACGGTGACCTTACCGGACGCGGGCTGGATAACGCCCGTCAAAGCGCGCATGAGCGTCGACTTGCCCACGCCGTTGCGGCCGAATACGCCCAGGACGCTACCCGCGGCCACCTCGCCGTTGATCCCTTTGAGCACCATCGTGTCGCCGTAGCCCGCGACGATCGACGAAAACTTCAGCATTGCTTCTTCCCGGCGCTCGCTCACTTTCTTCCTCCCGAGTAGACGGCCTTGACGTCTTCCGACATCTTGATCTGCGCCAGGGAGCCGACCGCGAGGCTTCGTCCCTGATGCAGGACCACCACCTTGTCGGCGATTTTTTCAAGCGCGCTCATGTCATGCTCGATCACGATGGCCGACGCGTCCAGTTCGCCCACGGTCGACGTGATCGCATCCATCATGTGACGGGTTTCGTGTGCCGAGAGGCCGGCGCACGGTTCGTCGAGAAGCAAAAGCCGCGGCTCTGTGATCGCCACCATCGCGAACTCCAGCATCTGGCGCATCCCTTGAGAAAGGTCACCGGCACGCACAGCCATGTTCGATTCGAGAAATCCAAATTTTTCGAGCGTGCGAACGCGTTGAAGCGAATTCCAATGCAGTGGCACCGCGGTCAACATCTCTCGCGGACGGATCCGGTTCGACCAGAGCGCGATCTGAAGATTCTCGTTGACGGACAACTGCGCAAAAACCGACGGAATCTGGAACTTGCGGCCAACGCCGAGGCGGGCGACCTGCCATGCCTGCGAGGACGAAATCTCGGCGCCGCGAAAGCGGATTTCACCTGAACGGACGGGCAAGCGGCCCGTCATCGCATTGAATGTCGACGTCTTGCCTGCGCCATTCGGGCCAATGAAACAATTGACGCCCCCTGCCCCAACTTCGAGATCGAGCCCGTTGAGAATGTTGACGCCGCCCTGGCTGACTTCCACCTTCCTGAAACTAAGCAGCGTGGATTCAGCCGGTCGTAAGTCGATCGTCGCGATATCGTGCGCATCGATTCGTTTCTCCGGAATGGGGTTCGCAACGCGCAGACCCGCCATTCGGGCAAGCGCGGTGGCGGCGCCGGCCAGACCATCGGGAAATAACCGCACCACACCGATGAAAATCAGCGCAACCAGCACCTCCCAATAGGTGAACAGGTCACGCCACGTCGCGGCGAGCAGTCCGATCACGACCGCACCGAGTTGCGCGCCCAGCGGACTGCGCTTCCCCCCGACGGCCGCCCAGATGACGAACTGCGCGGACAATGCCACCCCGACCGCCTGAGGACCGACAAGGCCCTCGTGAGGCGCATACAGCGCGCCGCCCAAACCGGCGATCGCGCCTGAAAGGCCGAAAGCGGCGGCCTTCAGCTTGTGCGTCGCGAATCCGAAAAACTGGAGGCGATCTTCATTCTCCGAGATCGCTGCCCAGAGCGTCCCGATCGGCCTGCGGTTCAGCCAGGTGATCAGCGCCGTGACCCCGACCGCAGCCGCGGCGATCACGTAATACAGGTTTCCATACCTGTCGGTCATCGGCAGATCGGGGATATCGGTGAGCCCGTTGAAGCCGCCGGTCACGCTGCTCCACTGATTGGCCAGCAGAAACCCCAACATGCATAATGCAAGCGTAATCAACGAAAAAAACGGCCCACTATCGATTCTGCGCGCAAAGACGATAAATCCGATGGCATAGGCCAGGACCGCCGGTACCGCGATGGCGAGCGGAAGCAGAATGAGCTGCCATTCGCCACCGGTCGTGGCCGCGGAGCGCAATACAAAAGCGCTGACATACGCGCCCAGTCCGAAGAACAGGCTTTGGCCCAGCGGCAAGAAACCCGAGTTCCCCCAGCACAACGCAACGCTTTGCGTGGCCATTCCGTACAGCAGCAGAAGGCCGATCTGGTTTGCGCTGTAGTCGCCGGCCCACAGCGGCAGGCTCAGAAGAATCGCCGCCGTGGCAATCTGCAGGGACGTTTCAACGGCGCGCGATGAGGCCATTTGGGCGACTCCACAAGAAATAGATGGACAGGATCAGCACGGCGGTATAACCGGACGTCTGATCGATGAAGCTCGACACCGCGACCTGCGTTCCGCCGATGACGAACGTGCCGACCGCGAGACCGAGCAGGCTGCCCAGGCCGCCTACAACGAGCACGAAGAACGAATTGAGCAGATAGTCGAGGCCCATGTACGGCTCGACCCGCACGATCGGTGCGAGCAGCACCCCGGCCAACCCGGCCAGCACCACGCCCGTGACGAAAGTGCCGCTGGCCAGCCGTGTCGTATTGATGCCGGCCGCCCTGGCAAGAAGGGGATTCGCGACCATGCCGCGAATCCGAGCGCCCGTCTGGCTGCGGCTGTACCACGCCGCGAGCCCCGCGAACGCCAGCGTCACCGCGAACATCATCGCAAGCCGGAATGCCGGATACGGGGTACCCAACACGTCGATCGATGCGCCATCCGCACCTGTCACGTCCTGGTAACCCTTTCCGAACAACGCGACCACGCCCTCGCGCAGCAGGATCGAAACACCCCAGGTTGCGAGCAAGGTATCGAATGGCCGCTGATACAAAGGACGAACCAGCAGGCGCTCGACGATCCATCCGATGACGGCGCACACGACGATCGCCACAGGTATTGCAAGCAAGGCGGGTAACCCGAGGCGCTGTACGACGACCACCGAGTACGCGCCCAGCATGATGAACTCGCCATGCGCCATGTTCAGCACGCCCAGCAGCCCGAACACGATTGCGAGGCCGATTGTCGTAAGCGCGAGGGCCGCACACGCGTAGCCGAGATTGAGAAAATAGGAAAGCAGCATGACGTCAACCCGCACCCGCTCCGCTCGCACAGGTCTCGGCCGAGCCAGGTTGCGAGAACGTCTTGACGATGTCGTATCGCGCGCCTGATGCCTTCGCGAGGAAGATGTCGGCCGTCACGTTGCGGGACTTCATCGTGACGACGCCGCGCGGGCCTTTGTAGCTTGCCCCGTCGGAAGCTTTCGTCAGATCGCCGATGGACACGGAATTGGCCTTCCTGACAATCGCGTCGTACATCAGGATGCCCTCGTACGTCGACTCGCCGATGCTGCTCAAAACCGACGAAGCGCCGAACTGCTTGTGATAACGCTCCAGGAATTGCGCGGACGTTGCGGTCGGGGTCGAGAAAAACCCCGAAGCCGAGTAGAGGTCCCTGGCGTTGGTCGCACCGATGCCGATCAAGGTGTTTTCCTCGATCATCGTGCCGAAACGGATCATCTTGTCGCTGAGACCGAAGCTCGCAAAACTTCTGTTGAACGTGACGGCCGAGCCGCCCACCAGCGTAATAAAGACAGCATCCGCCTTGCTGTCCCGAATTTTTCCCAGTACCGCGTCGAAATTGTCGACGTCGAATGGCACGTACTCTTCGCCGACCACAGTCGCACCAGCACCCTGAATCGCCCTTTTCGCCACTTCGTTCGACTTTCGCGGCCAGATATAGTCGTTGCCGATCAGGAACCAGCGCCTGACCTGGTGTTTGGCCGTCAGCCAGGGAATGACCGGCGTGAGTTGCTGCGCGGGCGTCTCGCCAACGAAGAACGTCCCCTTGGCGCAATCGCCCCCCTCGTACATCGGGGTGTAGAAGTAAGGCACCTGCCCCCGGAAGAGACTTTCCAGCGCCGTGCGGACGGCACTATCGTGCGAGCCGATGAAGACCTCCGCCTTGTCGCGTTTCCAGAGACGGAGTGCCGTCTGCGCCGACTCGGAAGGTGCGGCGCCAGCGTCTCCGACCAGCAACTCGAGGGGGCGCCCCAACACGCCTCCGCGCGCATTGATCTCGTCGATTGCCATCGCTGCACAGTTTTTGCACGCCTGACCGAAAAATGCGGCCGGCCCGCTCATCGGCGCCATCAGCGCCAACTTGAGCGGCTGGTTTGCCGCACGCACTGATGCTGGAACGAGCCCCCCGACCCCCACCGCAGCACTTGCAGCACCAAGCGCAAAACTTTTCAGGATGTTTCGACGATTCATTTGCTTGCCTTTCTCGTTAAGACGTTGCCGGATGGATTAAACGTGTGCGTCGAGACGCGGGAACGTCGCGGCACACAGAACGCGCTCCATTTCCTTGCCGATCTGCAGGATTCGCCGATCAGAATACGGAGCACCGTCCAGCGCCAATCCAACCGGGAGTCCATCCTGGGTCAGACCTGCGGGAACGGTGATGCCGGGTACCCCTGCGTTGCTGCCTGGTTCGGTATTTCGTGTGTACGCGGCAAAGACATCGAGCGCTTCAGACCCGACCGCCACGGTTTCAGCGCCGATGCTGCACGCCGGAACCAGGACTGTCGGAAACAGCAGCGCATCTGCGTCCACTTCGCGAAGACACGCCGCGTAAGACGTGCGCGACTGCTCTCGCGCGAGGAGCGCTTCTGCATATTCGCTTGCGGAAATCGCTCCGGCCCCCAGGATGTCGCCGACGATCCGGATCACATCCGGGCTCTTGATCCGGGCAACGATCTCCGGAAACGTCACTGCCACGCCACCGGTTTCGAGATAGCGCCCCACGGCACCGCTGAACTCGAAGAAAGGGATGGTTTCGCTCTTCTGCGAACGGAAAAGCGGATAACGCCGCAGATCCACGTCGACCAACTCAAAGCCTGCATCCTCGAGTTTCTGCAGCGCACATTCGAGTACCGGCCAGGCATCGGGTGACAGCCCTTCCCACAACGTCGAATACGGAACCGCGAGGCGAAATTCGCGTGTATCGTCGACCACGGGAAGCGCCGAGCTACTTCCCGACAGGATCTCGTCCAGCAACATCACGTCGGCGACCGTACGGGCGATCGGGCCGACCGTGTCGCGCGTGGGCGATATCGGTACGACGCCCTCGGACGGATAGCGTCCATGCGTAGGACGAAAGCCGACCAGTCCGCACAGCGCCGCCGGAATTCGAACCGATCCGCCGGTGTCGGTGCCGAGCGACGCCGGCGCCGCACCACTCGCCACCAACACCGCAGACCCGCCGCTGCTTCCCCCGGGAATTCTGGACGCGTCATACGGGTTGCGGGCCGGACCGAAAAATCCGTTGTCGTTGGTGCAGCCGAAAGCGAGTTCGTGCATGTTGGCCTTGCCGGCAACCAATGCACCCGCTTCGATCACGCGTGCCACGACTGGCGCGTTCTCTCGCGGCACGGCGCCGCGCAGCGCGGCCGTTCCCGCGGCTGTCGGCATGCCCGCGCAGTCGATGTTGTCCTTGATTGCCAATGGAATGCCGGCAAGTGGCATCCGGCTGGTTTGGGCTGCGAACGCTTCGTCGTGCACTCGCGCCGCTTGCAACAGCGCGTCCGGGTCGAAATACACGAACCCGTTCAGCGACTCGGTTTTGGCCTGTTGTTCCACCAGCGCCTGAACGTATTCCAGGCACGAAATCTCGCGTCGGTCGATCGCGCCTTTTGCTTCGACAACTGAAAGCTGCGGCAGGGTTAGCATCTACGTTTCTCTTGCAGTTTGGTATTCGTAGATTGCGCGTCGGCTTTTTTGTAGCGCATCGTCAGAAATGACGACGGCGCAGCCAACCCTGGCAGCGTCGCGTCATCGCCGCTGGTGCAGCCTCACGACCGACGTCGGCGGCCGTGATTGCGCGAGTCCGCGCGACGGGTCCGACAGCCGCCCGCTCTTTGCCGGACGTTCAGGCCGCGTCGACGCTCGACACGGCGTGCTTTGACGCCGCAGCGGGTACCGTTTCATCAAGGAACATCCCGACGAAAGCGCTCACCAACGACACCCCCCCGACAATCAGCATCGGATAACCGAGACCGAACGTGTCGGCGAGCCCACCGGCCACCACCGGCATCAGGACCCCGCCAATGAGTTCGCTGACAGCGGTCGGTACGCCCACGGCCGAGCCGGTCAGCGTCGGCGGTACCGATTCGCAGGGAATCACGGCAAGAAAGAGCGGCGCGATGCCGAAGCCGCAAATCCCGGCAGCAAAGAGGTTGGCGAACATGACGACCGGAGAAGCGTGACAAAGCACGAATGTCAACATCAGGATGCCATAGCAAGCCGCGGAGACGACGAGCACGATACGCCGCCCGAGCCGGTCCGATATCGCCGGAACGGCGATCATCCCGATAAACCCGCCGAAGCCCCAGCCTGAGATGATCAGGCCGACCGTGCCGAGGCTCAGGCCCACGACTTTGGTCAGGTAGAGCGCGACGAACGTCGAGAACACGAACAGGCCCGTCTGGAACAGCGAGCCGATGACCGTGGTCAACCAGATGTTCTTGTATCTCAGCACGGTCAACGGGCCGCCCGAAGCCGCCCGGACCTGCTTGTCGCGACTGGCCTCCGTCTTGCGCATGGTTTTGCCGATCAGGAACGTCAGCAAAAGCCCCGGGATACCAAGCACGAAAAACACCCATTCCCAGCGCATGTGCATCACGAGCTGGGTCGCGATAATCGGCCCAAGCCCGATACCCAGAAGCGGGAAAAACGATTGATGAATGCCCAGATTCAGGCCGCGCCGGCTCGGCGTCGATATCTCGTCGATCGTCGCGACGCTGGCGCTGAAGACGCCGCCCTCGCCCACGCCCAGAAGGCCTCGCACGAGCAGCATGCTGTGGAACGACTTCGCGATGCCTGTAAAGGAAGTCATCACCGAGAAAAAGATCGAAGACCCGAGCAGAATCTTGCGACGCCCATGGCGGTCGGACAGGCTCCCGAGCACCCAGGTCGAGATGGCCCACGTCAACGCGAGAACCGACGCGATCGCGCCGGCCTGCGTGTTGTTTAGTTTGAGCTCCGGCAGCAGAACCGGAAACAGATACACGATGACCAAACGGTCGAGACCGACGATGCCGAACAGCACCGCAAGACAGACGACCATCTTCCATTCGTAGTCTCTATTTTCTTTGTAATTCATATCGGCATCCTAACTATATTGTCGTGACCAGATGGTCGCTGTTTCGAAGACAAACCATCCCGTTTCAATCCGCGTCGAGCCAACCTGGCTGCGACACAAAAACCTCCTGCCGGCTCGCCATGGAACGACATGGCGAGCTCGAGGGTTCTGCTACCGAGCTCCGCCGCTTTGCGCCAGCTCGCACTGGCAACCGTTGTCCGGGGGTGCTGGATCATCGGCGACCGTCTCCGCGGGTGTGCTGTCGAGAATCTCGGTGACAGGGGGGCGCGGCCGCCGGTCGATCAACAATCGCAGAACGTCAGGCCGGGAGTAATGCCCCACAGGATCGAAGACGCACTTTGAAAGCGATTGCATGCCGAGATCGATATTCGCGTAGAGCAGGCCTTCCGCGGTTTCGTCGATCTTGTCGAACAGCTCCGCCCCGTCGGGCCCGTATCCCACGCTATGGCCACCGCCTGCCCGCAGCAGCTGACGTTTGTCCTCGGTGTCGCAAAGACGCTCGACCATCTCGTCAGTGACGACGGTCGAGGGCGCGAGGACGAAGCATCCTCCTTCGACCGCATAGGTCCGCGAAACCGCGTTGTTCACCTGGTGGCTCAACGCGCTGGCAAATTCATAGAGGGAAAAGCTCGGCCAGGCGGCAACGTGGACCTGTTCGCCTTGCGCATACATGGCGGCTTTGGTCAAAGGCTGCACGTGTTCGGCACAACAGAGCGCGCCAAGCTGTCCCAACGGACTGTCGATCACGGTTAGGCCACTGCCCTCCCCGTCACCGAAAACCGTCCGCTCCAGGTGGGTGGGCTTGAGTTTCTGTCGTTGCAGGAGGGTTTCCCCGTCGGGGCCGATCATCCATTGGGAGATATACAAGGAGTGGCCCTTGCGCTCCGAGAGACCCATCACGACCGTGATACGGCTTTTCCTCGCCGCGTCCCTTAGTGCATCGGCTTCCGGACTGTCGTAGCTCAGCGAGTTGTCGAAGTAACGCTGAACGTAGCCTTTACTCATATACCAGGCCGGTGTGCCGAGCCAGACGTAGAACGGGTAGCCCGGCAGCCACACTTCAGGGAATGCGATCAGGGCGGCGCCGGCCTGCGCTGCCTCTTCAATCAGGCGGATGGATTTTTCGATGCCCGCCTGAAGATCGAGGAACGCCGGGGCGGCCTGCACGACAGCGGCTTTGTATTGGGGATGATTGAGAGCCAAGATACTCCTCCACCACTCGCGGGACGGGACGCCCGCAACGTTACAGAGGAAGTGTCCGGGGCCAATATGGTGGACGCTTGACTTTGACAGAACAGAATTTTTACTTATGCTGCCAGGTAGGCGGGACCGCGGCGCAGCCCACTGAGGGCGATTCAACCAGCGCCGCGATGCTTCGCGCGGTAGTCGCGCGCAGACATGCCGAAGTAACGTCGAAACGTGCGACTGAAATGCGATGCATTATTGAAGCCCCATGCCATCGCAATATCGGTAATCGAGCGGTTTGCGTAGGCGCGTTGCTGAAGCCACTCGCCACACCCCTGGAGTCTTGCCGTACAGATGGTGTCGCCGATCGACTCTCCGACCTCGGCGAACAGTCGGTAAAGATAACGGCTGGAAACCCCCAGCTCATTGGCGATCCGTTCGGGTCCCAGTTCCGGTTCGTGAATCCGGTCCTTAATCATCGCACGTGCCCGGAGCAGGTGCATCTCTTTAACATTGGATCTGGGCACCGGCAACGTGTTGAAATAATCTGCCAACGCCAGCGCAACCAGGTTCGCCGACACATCGCCAAGCCTCTCGCAACTTTCCATGGCGCCTTCGGCTGATGAAAGCGCCCGGTGGACGGAGGCGATATGGTCCGCGGCGATCCGGCGTATCCCGGTGGCCGCAGGAATCCTCACTGCGGTGTGCTGCCGGCCACACGGCACCAATTGCTCCAGCACCTTGCGGGGAAAGCGGATCGTGTAATGCTGCCCGGAGAAACGCCAGACAAAATTGCGCGACGAGTCGAACAGCACCATGTCCGTGGGGTCGACGAAGGCGGTGCGGGAATCCTGTTCGAGCGCACTTCGCCCCTCAGTCTGTATCGACACAAGCAGATAGTCATCCGCCGTACGCCGCACTTCGTCCCGGTCATGAGCCGCGATGTGATCGACCGCCGAGATTCGCGACACGCACACTCCGCCCGTATTCACGCTGGAGATCTCGCCACGAAATCCCTGATCGGACCCGGTCCTGAAAACCATCGGGACGCAGCTGGCCCGAACCTGATCCGCCCATGCCAGAAGCCTGTCGTCGCGAGGGTAATGATCCGTAGTCGTCACTTGATTCATGGCACAAGGTTCCGGCGGCAAGTACGCGGTATCGCTATCCCGAACAATCGCGCATCCAGAATCCGGCGTCAATGGGCAGTTGCCTATGATGGCCGCTTCGAAATAGAACTGCGGTCCAGCTCGCTCACCGAGCAACAACCGATGAGGGCGAGCGTCCGGTCCGTTTCCCGCTTGATCATCTCGATGACGTCGCTCACGCCGATTTCCCCTCTGACGGCCAACCCGTATAGGGCGGCGCGGCCCAGCATTAGAGCACTGGCCCCAAGGCCATCGCCGCCTTGACGACATCGGCCCCAGTCCGTATACCACTATCGAGAATTTACAGTCGCTCCAAGCGGCTGGTAGTGCAGACTCGATCGAATCGGCAGCTTCGAGCGGTACAACGGCCATCCCCTGCCTCAAAGACTTATGGAGTCGATGAACCACGGAGCAGCTATTTGTCGGTATGGCGGGGATACAGAGGCAAATCGATCCACATGCGCCCCTTTGCTCACTCGCCACGCCCCCGGTCGGGCTAACGCGCCCAGCAGTGCGACCCCACGCACCAACGCCTTGGTGGTCAATGAGATAGGCCTTAAGAGAATCCAGCAGTTTAGGCGGGAGAGGTCAGATGCGCATAACTCGCAATCGATGATGATACTGCCCGACAAGATGGCGGGCTGATGCCTTTCGTCAGCCCGGCTACCTCTTGCCTGCTCAGAACTTGTGCCTGATACCTAGCCGCACCGCTACCTGCCTGTCATTGCTGGACGCGGTAAGGCCGTTGATCGACGCCACAGCCGCCTTGTTCGTCGAATCCGTGCCCGACGCTTTCTGGAACACGCCGATGAAGTAGAGATCAGTCCGCTTCGACAGGAAATAATCCGCACCGATAGTACCCTGATGATAGATGGCACCCGGATTCGTCCCTGAACGGGTAGTTGTGCTGCCGCTCTTGTTGTAGTCGTACGCGGCGCCGAGCAGCAGCGCGGGCGTCACCTGATACTTGAAATTCAGTTCGGCGTTATTGAACGTGACCGAGCCGGTGTAACCCAACGGATTTGGACCGGACGTCGCGGTATCGCCCAGCGATTTAAACTGACTATTCGAGTACGTCGCGCCAACCGTCGCAGCGCCGATGGTATAAGCCGCGCTCGCGCCGACGACCTGATACGTATGCGCCGACATGAATCCGCTGATCACAGGGTTGGTGGCATTCGCAGTCGCCGCGGTCAGCGCAGTGGCGGAACTGTTCCCGAAGAAGCCGACGTTCGCGTTGCGCACGTTCAGATAGCCGGCGCCGAGTTGTAGTGGGCCCTGACCGTATGCGGCGCCTACTGACCAGACCTGATTCTGCGCTGCATTTCCGGCGATGCCGCCGAAACTATAGAGTCCGCCGAACGTTACACCGCCCAAGGAGGGACTCGTGTACTTGACTGCGTTATTGGTTCGCTGGCCGTTATTGAAGTTGTCGATGTCGCCGGGATGCGCGCCGATATATCCCGCCCATTGATGACTGATCGCAATTGGCGACGCAAAATCCACCACGGAATCGTATTGGCGACCCAGTGTGACGGTGCCCAGTTGCGAACTGCCGAGTCCGACGAAGGCCTGGCGACCGAAGAGCAGTCCGCCTTGACCGAGGCGTCCGTTATTCACGTCGAAACCACTTTCGAGTGTGGCCAGCGCCTTCAGCCCTCCTCCCAGATCCTCGACGCTTTTCAAGCCCCAGCGACTGCCTTGCAAAACGCCGTTCGAAAGGTTGAACAGCGGCTTTCCGCCTGAAGCAGTCGCAACATTGCTTGTGTAGTTCACACCCTCGTCGATGATCCCATAAAGCGTCACGCTGCTTTGCGCGAACGAAGTCAGTGACCACAACGACGATCCCACGATTCCTAAGGTGAACAACTTTCTCAAACTTGCCTCCATTAGTTATGCTTATTAGATCCCGCTTACGACTTCAAAAATTCCGTTGATTCGCCTACTTCGAGAGTGTTTCCAGAGCGATGTTCTTCGTCTTAGGCCCGAGCAAACCGATCGAGAGAATGACGAGTCCCATCGCGCAGGAGATGAATGTGAAGACACCTGTCACGCCGAATTGCTTCAGAATGTCTGCAATGACGAACGCCGAGAAAATGGCGGAGAGGCGGCTCCACGAATACACGAAGCCGACGGCACGCGCCCGGATGCTGGTGGGGAACATCTCGGTTTGATACGTGTGATACGTATACGAGATGATATTTCCCGACAGCGTGAGACAAATTCCCATCAAGATCAGCATCGTCGTGTCGCGGAACTGACTGAAGAGAATCCCGCACACGACGTTCACCACGCTCATCGCGACAATGATCGTCTTGCGCTCGAAACGATCCGCGATCAGCAATCCGATCAACGGACCGATCGGCGCGGCAATAGCGATGAGGCTGGAATACATCAGGCTGTGAGTGACGTTGATGCCCTGTTTGATCAGCAGCGTCGGGACCCAGCTTGCGAATCCGTAATAGCCGACGGTCTGGCATACATGGAAGATGATGAACATGATCGTCCGCTTGCCGAACGGCTTTTTCCACATGTCCCTGAACTTGCCACACACAATCACGGCTTCCGGCGCGGCGGGCGGAGGAAGCGGGCGGCCGTACTCGCGCTCGACCCGCGCTTCGAGCCCGGTGAGAATCGCATCGGCTTCGGCAAGACGGCCTCGTTGAGCGAGCCAGCGCGGGCTCTCCGGAAGATTCAGACGGATGAGCCAGACGAAGACCGCACCGTGCGCGCCCAAAAGCACGACCCAGCGCCACCCTTCGAGCCCGAGAAACGTAACGGGCACGAGCAGGTAGGAGAGGAACGCGGCGATCGGTACGGCGGAAAATCCCACGGCCTGCGAAGTCGCGAAGGCGCGTCCGCGTATTTGCTTCGGCACCAGTTCGGAGATATAGGCACCGATCGTGATCAGCTCGACGCCGAGTCCGAGTCCTGCAACGAAACGCCAGAAATTCAACCCGAGGGCTGTCGTCTGAAAGGCCATGATAGTGTTGGCGATCACGTAGCCGATCAGCGCATAGGTGAATACCGCGCGCCGGCCGAATTTGTCCGCAAGAAATCCGCACGCCAGAGTGCCTAGAAAAAGCCCGCAAAACAGCGCCGCGATGAAACTAGCGATCCCCGTCGTACCGAAGAGCCCGTGCGTGGATTGCGCCAATACCCCGCTCTTGATGAGTCCCAGTGCGATATAACCGGTGTACATCAGGTCGTAGATCTCGAAGAACAATCCGAGACTTAGCATGCCCACCATCTTCCAGACGGATCGCGTCGCGGGAAGACGGTCCAAACGGCAACTGATCGTGCCGGCGGAAAGTTCGATCTTCGATTCGACCCGCGAGGAATCGGTCACGATCGGCGTAGCGTCGCTCGCCGGGTACGGCATGGTTCTCGATGCGCTCATACATGTCTCCTTTCTGGGGCTGGCCGCCTCTTTTTGATCTCGATGTCCGGGGCGCGGCCGGACTATCCGACCCGGCTCAGCGATTGCTTGTACTCAACGCCCTTGGCCACGTACGAATCGACGTTCCTCGACACGTTCGCGATTTCTTCCGCGCTGAGTTCCCGCGCGACTTTCGCCGGCGCGCCGATGATTAGCACGTTGTCCGGAAACTGCTTGCCTTCCGTGACCAGCGCACCCGCCCCGACCAGACAGTTCTTTCCGATGACGGCTCCGTTCAGGACCACGGCCTGAATACCGATCAGTGTGCCGCTGCCGACCGTGCATCCATGCAGCATGGCCTGATGACCTACGCTCACGTTGTCCTCCACGACGAGCGGATATCCAGGATCGCCATGAAGAACGGCGCCCTCTTGCACGTTCGTGTTCGCACCGATACGAATCGGTTCGTTATCTCCGCGCAGGACGGCATTGGTCCAGATCGTCGCGCCGTCGTCGATATCGACCGCGCCTATCACGGTCGCGCCTTCCGCGATAAATGCGGATTCCGCAATCCGCGGAAGTCGTTCACCCAAACGCAAAATCGGCATAGCTAGTTCCTTTTTCTGCCTTCGTTCAGGCCGCTTCCGAGGCTTTGGCCTGCGACAGCGCCCCTGCTTTGTCGCTCGAATAGCCGAGCGACTCCAATACCTCCCGCGTGTGCTGTCCGATGAACGCGATGGGACGACGGGGACCCAGCCGCGCGCCGTCCAGCATCAGAGGTAAAAGCGGCATCCTGGTTTGAGAGCCGTCTTCGAGTTCCAGATCAACGAGGCCGCCGCTATCCTGAAGATGCGGATCGTCGAACAGTTCCTCCGGCTTCGTTATGTTGGCGAACGGTACGTTGTTCGCTTCGAAGGCGACGGCCAGTTCCTCGGGGCTTCGCGTGGACAAAGTGGCGGCCAGAGACGGGATGATCCGCTCTCGGGATAACACCCGGTCGTTGTTCGTCGTGAGGCTGACGTCACCGAGCAGGTCCTCTCGGCCGAGAATGTTGCAGAGCGCTTTCCACTGCCCGTCGCCAGTTGCGGCGATGAACATCTGATGACCGTCGGCGAGCGTGAATACATCGTAGACAGCCCAGGCGTTGATACGCTCGGGCATGGGCGCGGCAGGTTTGCCGGTGACCACGTATTGCTGCATATGCTGCGCAGACAGAAGCACGCAGTTTTCGAACAGCGCCGACTGCACTTCCTTGCCCTTGCCCGTCGACGCGCGTTCATGCAGCGCGGCCAGCACGCCGATCGCGCCGAACATCCCACCCATGATGTCATTCACTGAACTCCCGGCGCGCAGCGGACGACCGACCGGACCCGTCATGTACGCGAGACCGGCCATCATCTGCACGACCTCGTCCAGCGCGAGCCGCTTGTCGTATGGGCCGCTGAGAAAGCCCTTGTGCGATACATAGATAAGTCTGGGATTCCTCTCCCGCAGCGTCGCGTAATCCAGGCCCAGTTCGGCCATGCGACCCGGCTTGAAGTTCTCCACGAAGATATCGGCGGTATCGAGGAGTTTCAGCAGCGCGTCCTGGCTATCGGCATTCGACAGGTCGAGTGCAATGCTCTTCTTGTTTCGATTAAAAGTGCGGAAGAAACCCGCGCCCGCGCCGAGAAGACGACGCGTGTTGTCGCCCTTGAGCGGTTCGACTTTGATGACCTCGGCGCCGAGATCGCCGAGAATCATGCCGCATGTCGGTCCCATGACCATATGAGACATTTCGACGACGCGAATGCCTTCGAGAGGAAGGCTGGTCACGTCCGGTATGTTCGCAGTGTTGACTTGGTTCATGACTGCACGCCTCGCGCGCTAAGTTGAGTGGGTACGGATCCGACGAAAATCCCTTCTCGCGCGATATATCCATAGAGGGGCGCTTGCGGCAAGGCATCGGCCAGGGTATTGCGAATTTCAAGAAGAGACGCGATATCGATGCCTGTCTCATAGCCCATCGCATGCAGCATGTAGACGAGGTCCTCCGTCGCTACGTTGCCGGTCGCGCCGGGCGCGTTCGGACATCCACCGATGCCGGCGAGCGACGCGTCGAATTTGCGAATGCCGTAATCGAGCGCGACGACCGTGTTGGCGAGCGCGAGTCCGCGCGTGTCGTGGAAGTGAAGACTCGTCACTTTGCCCTTCGCAAGGGGCAGCAATTGATCCAGCAGACGTCCGACGTGCACGGGCGTTGCGTGACCCGTCGTGTCGCCGAGTGCCACGACGTCCGCTCCCGCTTCGATCGTCGCAAGCGCGATGCGCACGACATCGCGTTCCAGCACGTAGCCCTGGAACGTGCATCCGAACACGGTCGATAAACCACCGATGAGCGTGACGTTTCTCCACGCCGATTCGCTGTCGCGCAAGTGTCGAAGTCGCGCGAATTCTTCGATCATCGCGTCCGGCGTCTTACGGACGTTGGCGAGGCTGTGCTTCTCGCTCACCGATATCGGCGCGACGATTCGATGCGCGCCGGCTCTGAGCGCATTCTCCGCGCCCTTGAGATTGGGCACGAGCGCGGTCACGACCAGATCCGGCAGCGTCAGCGCATGCGAGACCACTTCGGCCGCGTCGGCCATTTGCGGCAGCAATTTTGGCGGAACGAAGGACGCGACTTCGATATGCCGGACACCCGCCTCGTAGGCGGCAGTGATCCAGCGCTTCTTCGCGTCCGTCGGCATCACCTGAGACAAGCTCTGCAGGCCGTCTCGAAGCCCTACCTCTTGCACGACTACTCTCTTGTTCGACTGCGTCACGATACGTCCCTCGGTCATCCGTCATGCGGACAGCATGCCGAGACGCGCGCAATGTAACAATCACGTGGCCGCGATGGCCTCCATCGCCGTTCGCGATGGGCTGGACGGCCGGTCCGTCAAGGGCTCGAGGGCATTAGGGTCCATCCCCTAAGGGTTTCCACTGCCAAGGCCGCGCTAATCCTGGCCTCGCAGAAGATGATCGAGAAAGCGTCCCGCCGGCAGCGTCAACTGGTCCTGGCTTCTTACGCAGATCACGAATTGCCGGGTCGCCCATTGGTCCGAAAGCGGTATAGCCCGAAGATCGTAAGGACCGAATTGGTTGACGGCTTCCACTGGAAGAATGGCGAGGCCGAGATTCAATTGCACGAGGCGAAACGCCGCATCGAAGGTAGACACGTTCGCGCGATATCGCAATTGCCGGCCGTGCTCGGCTGCCACTCGCCGCATGAGGCCGTTCAGTGCGGCATTGACCGACAAACCGATTTGCTCATATGCAAGCGTTTCCGCAAAGGAGACGACCTGGCATCCGGCCAGCGCATGCTTGCTGTGCACCACCACGGCGAAATGATCGGATCGGTATGGAAGCGTTTGAACCTCGGATGCCCCGACGAAATCACGACAGATGCCGAGATCGGCGACGCCGTCCGCGACGCCCCGTACGACTTCCGAACTTACCCGCTCTTCCAGAATGACATTCATTTTCTCGTTGCATTGAAGAAACGACGCGATCTCGTTAGGGAGAAATTCGACGATCGAGGAGACGTTCGCCAGCACTCTGACAAGGCCTCTCACCCCACTCGAGAATTCGCTCAAGTCCGACTGCAGAATCTCCACCGAATGCATGAGATGTCGGGCGTGCCGCAACAAGATTTCCCCGGCCGGTGTTGGCGTGACGCCTCGCGCTCGCCGCAACAGCAGCGACGTCCCTAATGCGTTTTCCATATCGGCGATTCGACGGCTCACGGCTGCCGCGGCAACTTCTTCCCGCGCGCTTGCTCTTGCAATACTGCCTTCCTCGCAAATGGCGACAAACAATCGAAGCGAGGTCGGATCCGGCTGCCACATCGATATCTCCTAGTGTCCCGAGTTAAAAATTCATTGCCTTATTCGCGTTGTGTACTAACCTGGGTTGCAGGATTGGCAAATAAGCGAGGCGATGATGAGAGGAAGACCGAAGGCGCCACTGGTCTTGAGTGAAGCGGAACGCGAACAGCTAACGGCGCTGACCATGCGGCGCAAGACCGCGCAGGCGCTGGCCTTGCGCGCACGCATTGTGCTGGCCTGCGCCGAGGGCATAGACAACAAGACGGTCGCGACAAGACAGCGTGTGACCTCGCATACGGTTTCGAAGTGGCGTTCGCGATTCATCAATCACCGCGTGGATGGGTTGATCGATGCACCGCGCCCGGGAGCACCGAGGACGATCGAGGACTCCCAGGTCGACGCGCTCATTGCTCGCACGCTTGAGTCCGTGCCCACGGGAGCGACCCACTGGAGCACGCGCACAATGGCCCGCGAGATGGGGCTGTCGCAGACGGCGGTGACGCGGATATGGCGTGCCTTCGGGCTTCAGCCACACCGGCAGGAAACCTTCAAGCTCTCCAGCGATCCATTGTTTGTGGACAAGGTGCGCGATATCGTTGGGCTGTATCTGGACCCGCCGCTCAAGATCATGGTGTTGTGCGTGGACGAGAAGAGCCAGATCCAGGCGCTGGACCGCACCCAGCCTATGCTGCCGTTGGCCCCGGGCATCCCTGAGCGACGCACGCACGACTATATGCGTCACGGCACAACCACACTGTTCGCGGCGCTGGACATCTCCACGGGCGAAGTCATTGGCGAACTGCATCGACGTCACCGCAGCAGTGAATTCCTGCAGTTCCTGCGCACCATCGAGGCCAACGTGCCACCGCAACTGGACGTGCATCTGGTGATGGACAACTACGGTACGCACAAGACCTCCTCGATCAATACCTGGCTGGCTCGCCATCCGCGTTTTCATGCGCATTTCACCCCGACCTCTGCTTCGTGGATTAACCAGGTCGAACGATGGTTTGCCACGCTCAGCGAGACATACATCCGCCGTGGCACGCATCGCTCCACCCGGCAACTCGAACAGGCTATTCGCCAATACATCCAGATCAACAACACTGATCCGAGACCTTTCAGCTGGACCAAATCGGCCGACGACATCCTCGCCAGCGTCAAGCGATTTTGTCTACGAATTTCTAACTCGGGACACTAGTGTAACTTCGTTCTCAGGCACACCCAAAGGTGACGAATAAGGGATGGTTGCGCATCTTACCCTTCCCAAACGGTACGAGCGGGAACAAGGTGGGTGACCGAGAAAGCGTCGGAGCCGTCCGAGCGGTCGGCCACCATTCGCCGATTGAAGCTCAGACAGGCTTTAAGCAAAATTCACTAATCTCGTGCATCGGGCAAGAAACTGTGTGCTTGCCTCGATGGATCTTTGACGGCTCTGTCACGTTGGCGAGGTGGTCACGTAAGATGTCGCGATGAAGAAGACAAA